>JAAEZV010000214.1 GCA_018222695.1 Gammaproteobacteria bacterium | reverse complement strand
TAAAAATTTGGTAGGACCAGGCGGATTCGAACCGCCGACCTCTACCATGTCAAGGCCGATTGGCCGCACCAAGACGCGCGTGGACACCTGATAATCTAAACCGACAACTGGGATTCGGCAAATACGTTCGTGGTGAGGTAAATCAGGTGCGCTCGGCTTTAAAGCTTCCACGGCATCTGCTCTGATAATCCGTCAAGGCTACGTCATGTAGTGGGCGTAAAGAGATCTACCCTGCTCTTAAACTAGTCTGAGGGTTGTACTTTCTGCAGGTGGTTCTGTGCCCGCAGATGTGGCGGGGTGTATCCACATCATTTTGATGTTCTCGCTAGCAGAAAAAAGCGCCGATGCGGCTTCCTCTTTAGAGAAGCCTTCCGCTAGGTAGTGCTCTATGACTACGGCAGAGCTGTAGCAAGGTATTGAGTCTCCGTTTTCGTCAAATACCACCCCCATCAAAGCCGGCTCCCAGCCATTTAAAATATCGTCTTGCGGCCCCGTGGTTTCCAGCACCAGCTCATCCAAAAGATCGATCGTATCGAGGTAATATTTTGATTCTTTGGTCAGCTTGAACTGAATCAAAGACGTGATGATCTTGCCCAGTAATTCGTCGTTCACTTGGTATTGCCTAGGCAGTGGCTTCGCAGTCTTCAATGTCAACCAGTTCCCCCACTGTACTCAGGGCTAACAGTAGGTCCCTATAGTTGCGACAACGGTGCCAACGGCAAAGCTGATCGACGATTTGGCTGCGCTGCGCTACGGAGTTTCAGTTACCGATGGCTGTATCGATTGGAATACGACCGAAGCGCTGTTGATCGAGCTGGCCGCCATTATCTCGAAGAGTTAGGTGCCGCGACTAGCAGATGGCAACAAGAGGCTAGCTAACATCCCGCTGTCAGCTTTTGCTTTAGCAGCGACATAACAAGCCGCTAATTTTTTAGTCACCCGCCGACCTCTACCATGTCAAGGCCTACTGAGCGCCCCAAGGCATACGTAGCCCTTCTCAGGCTGGCAAGAGCGGAGCAATAGATCAATCCCCTTGGGTCGCCTTCCAGACCTCTGAAACACTTTCGTCATCAATAATTAATAGAATCATCACGCAATCATCATCCGGCAGTCACCTGGACTGAGCACTCTTCATCTTTTTCACGGCTAGAGATTGAAGATGCGATTGAAACAGGTATTTCTTGCGATTGCTGCAGCCATGCTGGTGCTGTTTTTGGGCGCGTGCGAAGGCGATGATGGTAACGATGGTGCAGCAGGTGCCCCGGGTGCGCCCGGCGCCGACGGCTCTGACGGGTCGGATGGAGAAGACGGCTCGAACGGAGCAGACGGACAAGACGCCAACGCGGCACTCTCGCTCAAGCTGGTGGGAAGCACCCCTGCGGTAGCCGAAAATTTTGATGAGTCAGCAGCAGAGATCGTGGCCTATCACGCCGCATCCAAAACCGCGTTCCTCGTGAACTCAAATTCGAAAGCGGTCGACGTGGTCTCTCTGGATGATGTCACGGCCCCCACAATTACACTCACACTTGATGTTGCAGGCGACGTGGAAACTGCTGTTACTGAGCTGTCAGATGGTGACCTGGGCGGCGTGAATAGCGTTGACGTTCACGGCGATCACATGGCCGTTGCGATCGAGGCGGACACCAAGCAGGACATAGGGTACATCGCGTTTTATAACGTGGACGGCACGTTTATCTCAGCTGTGGCTGCGGGGGCTTTGCCGGACAAGGTCGGCTTCAGTCCCGATGGCAAATACGCGGTCGCTGCCAATGAGGGTGAGCCCAACGGTGATTACAGTGTTGATCCTGAAGGCTCCATTACAATAATCGACGTATCGGGTGGGTTTGACCTCCCGGTTGCAGCCACTGCACATTTTCGTGATTTCAACGCGGGTGGCAGTAAGACCCTCACGGGCCCCGTGCGGATTTCAGCAAAAGCCGAGAGCGTTGCGCAGGATCTTGAACCGGAATTCATTGCGTTCTCTGATGATGGCAGCACTGCCTATGCCACGCTGCAGGAGAATAACGCTGTTGCGGTGATTGACCTCGCCTCCGCCGATGTGGAAACCATTCTGGGAATTGGCTTTAAGGATTACGGCCTGCCGGGGAATGAGATCGATGCGAGTAATAGAGACGGTGGCGTAAATCTCAATAGCTGGTCGATCTTTGGCACCTATATGCCGGATGGCTTCGATGCTTATACGGTCAATGGCACCTCTTATCTCGTTACTGCGAACGAAGGTGATGGTCGGGAATATCTGACGGATGCCGCCGATGAAGCAGATTGCGCGGCACAGGGCGGCTTCCTGTTTGACGTTGGTGATTGTTTTCATTATCTGGATGAAATCCGCGTAAAAGACCTGGATGCCAGCCAGTTCACCGAAGACCTGGTCGCCAAACTGGGAGCTGACTTCCAGGATCAAGACAAGTTGGGTCGCCTGAAAGTCATCACTGATATGGGCTTGGAAGACGCGTCGACCTGTTCCACGTTGGCCACCACTGGCCAGCCGATCGCATTCCCGGATGAAACGCCTGTCGCCGGCTGTGTTTATCAAAACCTCTATTCCTTTGGATCTCGCTCCTTCACTATCTGGGATCTCTCCACCGGGCGCCCGGTCTTTGACAGCGGTAGCGACTTCGAACGGATAACGGCTCAGCAGCTCGGAGGCTCCTTTAACGCTAGCAACGACAGCAACGAGGGAGACGACCGTTCGGATGACAAAGGCCCTGAACCCGAAGCCGTAGAGATCGCCACGATCAACGGCAACACCTTCGCTTTCATTGCTCTTGAGCGCGTGGGCGGCGTGATGGTCTACAACATCACCAACCCACAAAATGCGAAGTTTGTTCAGTACATCAACCCGCGTGATTTCACGGTGGATGATGATGCGGTCGAAGCAAATTTGGCGGGCCCTCTCGGCCCCGAAGACATCAAGTTCATCACGCAAGATGATGAGATGTACCTGCTGGTATCAAACGAGGTGTCGGGGACACTCTCGGTCTACAGCGTAACGCTCCTGTAGTCAGTGATGGTCAGAGTTGGTCAACTTGAGATGGCCGCCCACAGCGGCGGCCACTGATAAGACTCAAGTTCTGCTTTGTTTCTGTCTAGTATTCGCTGATCTGGCGGAGGGCTATCGCGGTCGATAGGGAATTTCGCTCTCGCTGATGCCATTTGCAGGGCGCGCACCTTTTTGTGTCAAGTAGTGTGTAAGAGCGCTCACCGATAATGCTGCGTTGGGGGTTGGTCCGACGTAGACGTGATCGAGTTTGATCTCGCCCTCCAACGCAAGACTGAATAAATAATAGGGAACCAGCATGGCTTTTCCCTCGCGAAAGGCTATGGGTGCAGAAGATACCGATGTGAAGGTAGGCGAAATCAGTCGCCATTCTTGCTCTTCAGTAAAAGCAGGATGTTTTAGCAAGGCGCAGATGCTCATGAGATCTGCTTCGTTATCGTGCAGTACCACTTCGATATCATCCTCTTGATCGCACATCGACATTACGCAATCGATGATGCGGGTAGCCAGCTGTTGCTGTTTGCCGATGTCATAGAGACATTTTCCGACACGAAAATTCTGCGCTGATGCCAGCGAGTGAATTGCTTGATGGTCAAAACCCAGGCTGATGCCTTTGCCATGGCTTGAGTACCCGCGCCACTGGCTCAGTAAATTACCGTTGGCCCTGAAGGATGCTGAAAATAGCATCGGTCCGCGAGCGACTTGGGTATTTAGCCAGTTTGAGACGTTGGACAATAGAACCTTGTTAGCTGTTGAGTGCAGAGAACGTACAGTGAGCGCCGTCTGGAGCAAATCAATCGCATAGAGCAACTCGGTCGAGTCATTCATGTATCGCAGTTCTGATGCCCTCAGTTGGCGAGACTCAATAATAC
>JAAEZV010000213.1 GCA_018222695.1 Gammaproteobacteria bacterium | reverse complement strand
ATTCTGCTGGCCGAGCTGACCCATGACCGGGATCTCAGCGCCTACGACACGTTGATCATCGACGAAGCCCACGAGCGCAGCCTCAATATTGACTTTCTGCTGGGTTATTTGAAGCAGCTGTTGCCGCGACGGCCGGATCTCAAGGTTATCGTGACGTCGGCCACCATCGACGTAGCGCGTTTTTCGGAGCACTTTAATGATGCGCCGGTCCTTGAAGTCAGCGGTCGCACGTACCCGGTGGATGTGCACTATGTTGGCGACACTGAGGATCGGGATGAGGGTGTGCGGCAGCAGATTGCCGACTTGCTTGGCGAAATCGAGCAGGGCCGATTTGGTCCTCGCGGGGATGCGCTGGTTTTTTTGCCCGGCGAGCGTGACATTCGTGAGCTCGCCAAGGTACTCCGGTACAACGACCGTCTGCGGGTGCTGCCGCTCTACGCGCGCCTGAGTCAGGCCGAACAGAACCGGGTTTTTCAGAGCGGCGGCTCGGGCATGCGGGTGGTGCTCGCAACCAACGTAGCTGAAACCTCACTCACGGTGCCCGGTATTCGTTACGTGATTGACCCGGGCGAGGCGCGGATTAGCCGCTACAGCGCCCGCAGCCGCCTGCAGCGCTTGCCGATTGAACCCATCTCTCAGGCGAGCGCCAATCAGCGCAAGGGCCGCTGTGGACGACTCTCGGACGGCGTGTGTTTTCGGCTGTATAGCGAGCAGGATTTTGTCGGCCGTCCGGAGTTCACTGACCCCGAAATCCGCCGCACTAATCTCGCCGCGGTGGTGCTGCGCATGCTGGAGTTGGGCCTGGGCGAGGTCGATCGCTTTCCGTTTATTGACCCGCCCGATCCCAAGGTGGTGCGCGACGGATATCGGCTGTTAGAAGAATTAGGCGCGGTGTCAGCGCGAGGCAAGTTGACGGCACTCGGTCAACGCCTAGCGCGCTTGCCGGTCGACCCCCGGTTGGGGCGCATGTTGCTCGCTGCCAACGAGCAGGGGTGTCTGGCCGAGGTGCTGGTGATTGTCAGTGCTATGTCGATTCAGGATCCACGCGAGCGACCCACCGATAAACAAGCGCAGGCCGATCAGGCCCATGCCCGGTTCCAGCATCCGCGGTCCGACTTTCTGGCGTGGATCGCGCTGTGGCGTTATTACGAGGATCAGCGCCAGACACTCAGCCAGAACCAGCTGCGCAAGCTCTGTCAGCGCGAGTTCTTTGCCTATATGCGCATGCGCGAGTGGCGCGAGATCCATGGCCAGTTGGTCATCGCCTGCCGACAGTTGGGCTTTAAGGTGCGCCCACAACTCCCAGAGGAGGAGGCCTACGAGACCATTCATCAGGCATTGCTGACCGGGTTGTTGGGCAATGTCGCCCAGCGCGATGAGGGCAAGCAGTTCAATGCCACCCGCAACCGCAAGATTGTGGTGTTCCCGGGTTCGGGCCAGTACAAAAAGCCGCCGCCGTGGCTGGTGGCCGGCGAGATCGTTGAAACCACCCAGGTGTATGCACGTCAATGCGGTGCCATTGAGCCCGACTGGCTATTGCGTGTGAACCCGCGGGTGCTCAAACGGAGTCACTACGAGCCTGCTTGGCAGCGCCGCAGCGGCCGCGTGATGGCCAAGGAGCGCGTCACGCTCTTCGGGCTCACGATCAGCGACGGGCGCAAGGTGCACTTTGGTGACATTGATGCCAAAGCCTCGCGCGAGATCTTTATTCGCGATGCACTGGTGACCGGCAACGTGATGAAGCCGCCGCGGTTTCTGAAAGAGAATCTGGCGTTGATGCGCTCGGTGGAGGAGCTTGAGTCGCGGACCCGGCGTCGCGATCTGTTAATCGAAGAAGAAGCGCTGGTGCGTTTTTACGACGAGCGTCTGGGCACTGACTGCGTAGGCATGACCTCGCTCATCAAATGGCTGAAGGCTGATCGCGCCCGCGACGACATGCTGTTCCTTAAGCGCGAGCAAATTTTGGTGCGCGATCCGGGTGCCGAGGTTGAGGCGCAGTTCCCGCCGACCCTGCACTGGCAGGGCGTCGACTATCAGCTGCGCTACCAGTTTGAGCCCGGTCGTGAGAACGATGGCGTGTCGATCACGATTCCCCTGCCGCTACTCAATCGCGCGCCGCGGTATCTGTTTGAGTGGTTGGTGCCGGGATTACTGCGCGACAAATGCATCGCGCTTATCAAGGGTTTGCCCAAAGCGCTGCGGAAGCAACTCGTACCCGCACCAGATGTGGTGGACGCGGCACTCGCAGAGCTTTCTGCAGAAGACAGCGACCTGTGCGCGGCCCTGAGCGGCGTGCTGAAGCGGCAGCGCGGTGTGCAGGTGAATCCCTCGGACTGGCAGCCTGCCCAACTTGAAGATTTTTATCGCATGAATATTCGGGTAGTGGATGCTGAGGGCAAACTGTTGGGGCAGGGCCGGGATATGGCGGCGT
The DNA here is from genome assembly GCA_018222695.1 of Gammaproteobacteria bacterium. Lineage (GTDB taxonomy): Bacteria > Pseudomonadota > Gammaproteobacteria > Pseudomonadales > Halieaceae > Luminiphilus. Next base: position 1,464 of record JAAEZV010000213.1, on the reverse strand, counting down.
TAGTCGCCGAGTTCCGCACCGGGGAACCCGCGGTAGCCGCCCCTCAGGCTGACTCCCCCGAGCGAAAAAATGTTGAGCGCTGGGACTTTGGCGACCTGCCGGCGGTCTGGAAATCCAAGGCCGCCGGACTCGAAGTTATTGCGCATCCGGCGCTGGTCGCAGAGAAAGAGAGCGTTGCTGTCAGGCTTCTGGATTATCCCGGTGAGGCCGCATTGGCCCACGAGGACGGTTTGGTTGCGCTGGCCATCAAGCAGGCCAGTCAGACGGTGAAGTCGCTGCGCAAGTCGCTGCTGTCGGGCAATGAGCTGGTACTGGCGTTTGCCGCGGTAGAAATCGATCGCAAGGGGCTGGTTGAGGATGTGATCGCAGCGGCGGCTTATCAGTCGCTGAGGTCGATCGAAGCCCCTCGCTCAGATGCCGCTTTTAAAGCGTGGTTTGATGCACTGCGGAGTGACTGGCACGCTGAGGCGATTGGGATTGGTGAGCAACTGGCATTGGCGCTCAAGGCCTGGAGCGCGGCGCGCACTGCCGCGGCCAAATTGGGCACGGATTATCAGGACAGTCAGCAGGACTGCTGGGCCAATATGGAGTCGCTCCTGTCCCACGAGACATTCCGTTACGCGGGAAGCGAGTGGCTGCGGGAGTATCCTCGCTATGCCAAAGCGGCGGAGCACCGGATCAGCCGCCTCAACGGGCAGTTTTTGAAGGATCAAAAGGCGCTTGAGATGTTGACTCCTTGGCAGCACGCCCTGCTGGCTGCCAAGGAGAGTTATCCTGGCCTCCTCAGGCTGAGCGCTGAGGCGGATCAGTACCGCTGGATGCTGGAAGAGTTTCGGGTGTCACTGTTTGCGCAGCAAATGAAAACGCGCCTGCCGGTCTCTAGTAAGCGCCTTGAACAGCAGTGGCTGAAAGTGCAGCAGTGGATTGAGCAAAACCCGCGCTGAGTGCCTGTGGATATAGACCCGGCTGGTGACCCCGGCGGTCAATAGCGCTAAAATAAATCTATTCGGCATGCTGACGTGGTAATCAGGGTCAGCGAGACAATGAGCCGAGTAGGGAGCCGAGAGAGCTCAGTATGTTGCGGTACGCCACAATTTGTTTCCCATCCTCCTTTGTGTCAATCGCGAAGCGTATATCACGTGCGTCGCTGATAGCACTCGCGCTCATGGTGCCGATGGTCGAGGCGCAAACACAGCAAGAGATCGACCCCTGGGAAGGCTACAACCGGTGGATGTTCGATTTTAACGGCGACACCGACCGACTGATCATCCGACCGGTGGCCAAGGGCTACGATGCGATCATGCCCGAGTTCGGTCGTATCGGCGTCAATAACTTCTTCAGCAATTTCTATGACTTCAACGGCGCCTTAAACGCATTGTTGCAGGGCCGGATCGAGCAGGCGGTGAACAACACGTTCCGCGTGGTTGCGAATTCGACCATCGGCCTTTTCGGTTTGTTCGACGT
>JAAEZV010000212.1 GCA_018222695.1 Gammaproteobacteria bacterium | reverse complement strand
CGAGTTGCCAGAGGCCTTTGGCGGCATCCATGCCCACCCATTTTTCAATGCTGGCTTGATCCGCCCGTTGGCCGGTACCGACATGCCCGCCATTGCGGCCCGAGGCGCCCCAGCCAACGCGCTCGGCCTCCAACAGCACCACGTCATAGCCCTTTTTCTTGAGGTGCAGGGCCGCTGAGAGGCCGGTATAGCCGCCGCCAATCACGCACACATCGGCGGTCTCCTCGCCCTGTAAAGACGGGAACGCGGGCAGAAGCGGCGCTGTGGCGGCGTACCAGCTATCGGGGTATCTGCCCGCTGTATGGCCGGCGATTCGATCATTCATGGTTGGCATTATGCCGCTTGCCGGTATCGAGACGCCATCCGATACTGTGCCCATGTTGAGCTGCCCGCGGGGCGTTATGAGTGAGCCGAACCATAAAACGGCGTCGAATCAAGCAGGTGCATACAGTCCTGAGGGCGTCAGTGACGCGTCTCAGGTGCCCTCTGCCGATATGGCCACCATTGAGGCGTGGCTGAAAGAGCACAAAATCTCCGAGGTGGAATGCCTCGTTCCCGACATGACGGGCAATGCTCGGGGTAAATTTATACCGGCGCACCAGTTCATTGCGAACCGCGAAATCAAGCTGCCCGAATCCATCATGGTGCAAACCGTCACCGGTGAGTACACCGATGACCATTGGGATTTCGTCGAGCCCACCGATACCGACATGTTGCTCAGACCCGATGCCTCCACTCTTAGGCTGGTGCCCTGGGGACGTGAACCGACCGGGCAGATCATTGCCGATTGCTACAGGGCCGATGGCGAGCCGCATCCGCTGTCGACCCGCAACGTGCTGCGTTATGTGCTGGGACTCTACGAAGAGGCCGGACTCAAACCGGTGGTGGCGCCCGAGGTGGAGTTTTACCTCGTCAACAAAAATACCGATCCCGACTATGAGCTGATGCCGCCCAAGGGGCGCTCCGGTCGCCGTGAGGTGGCGCGCCTCTCCTACAGCATCGATGCGGTGGCGGAGTTTGAGGACTTCGTGGAGGACATGTACGACTTTGCCGACAAGCAGCAGCTGGATGTCGACACGCTGATTCATGAGAACGGCGCCGCCCAGTTGGAGATTAACTTCAATCACGGCGACCCGCTGGCGATGGCCGATCAGGTCTTTGTCTTCAAGCGCACGGTGCGCGAGACCGCGCAGCGCTACAACATGTACGCGACCTTTATGGCCAAGCCCATGCAGCGCGAGCCTGGTTCTGCGATGCACATTCATCAGAGTGTGATCGATCTCGAGACGGGCAAGAATATCTTTGCTACCGACGACGGCAAGCCGAGTCAGGCCATGATGGAGTTCATGGGCGGCTTGCAGCGTTATACGCCCGAGCTCATCAGCTTCTATGCGCCCAACGTGAATTCCTACCGGCGGCTCGCGCCTGATATTTCTGCGCCAATCAATTTGAGCTGGGGCTTTGATAACCGCACCACCGCGTTCCGGGTACCCAACTCCGATCCCGCCAATCTGCGGATCGAAAATCGCTTCCCGGGCGTGGATGCCAACCCGTACCTGGCGATCACAGCGACGTTGGCCAGTGGACTGTTGGGTATGCGCCAGCACCTGCAACCCACCGAACCGCATCAGGGTACAGCCAACGAGGATAGTGTCGGCGTAGCTCGAACGCTGGAAGAGGGCGTGCGCAAGCTGAACAACACCCCCGAGCTTCAGGCCATGATTGGCGAGTTGTTCATGCGCGCCTACGCCGCAGTGAAGCTCGATGAGTTCGAAGAGTTCAACCGCGTGATCAGCTCCTGGGAGCGCGAGCACCTGCTCCTTCAGGTATAACGCGGTGTTTGCAAGCCTGCCCCGATTTTTTTTCGGCCATCGCGCGTGACGGACTCCAATCTCGGATATCAGATTTTTCGCGGGGTGAAATATCTCACCTACGCGCTACTGTCATTGAACATCTCCTTATTTCTCGCGGAAGAAATCGGTAGCGCGCGATTTGCCATCGCGAGTGGCGAAGATGTGGTGATGGGGGTGCAACTCTTTTCCGCCACCTTGGATACCCTTGCCTGGGTCATTTTGTTACTCCTGTTTGAGCTGGAAACAGCAGTCATCCCCGACGACCGTTTAAAGGGCCCCCTTCGGTTTGCCATTCATGGTGTGCGCATGCTGTGTACCGCGGCGATCGTGATGGCCTTCCTCGGCTACTTCGGGGAATGGCGCACGTTGATGCCCAGCGAGCTCCTGATGGGGGAGGCCTGTGCAGGGGTCAGCGAGGGCTGGTCTTACATGGTTAAGCTCGATGATTTTGTGCTGCTCACGGCCGATAACTGTGGCCAGTTTGGCGCTGACACGCGGCTCGTTACCGGGCTCGACGGGGTGATCGCATCGCCCGCGGGTTTGCTCGAAGGTCAGCGTCTGGCACTGGTGGACGTGATTAATTCTGCTGCGTGGATTCTCGTGGTGATCTTATTGGAGATCGAAGTGAGATTACTGACTCGGTGGGGAGGGGGTTCCCGACCGATGGCGCGTCTCGCCAACAGCCTCAAGGTCGCGCTGTACACCACACTCGTGGTGGCCGCGATTTACTGGGGCTTCAAGGGCGATTTCCTGGACTTCTGGGACGCTGCGCTCTGGCTATTCGCCTTCGTCTTTATCGAGCTCAACGTCTTCGAGTGGCAGCAGGAAATCCGTGACCAGACCGACAGTGCTCAAGAGCCAGTCTGATTCAGAGCTCGTCGCCGAAATCGAGGTCGTAATCGCCAAGCTCTTCCCGCAGTCTCAGCATCTCTAGGCGTTCCTCAGCCCGTCGACGCTTCGCCGCTTTCAAAGCCTTTTCGGTGACCGCCTCGGCAAAGTCCAGTGACTCAAAATCCTCGTCAGTCAGTTCCCCAAGGCCCGGCTCAAAAAACTCTTCAGCCGGTTCCTCTGTTACCGCAGTGGTATCTCTCTCACCCATAAACCACCTCCCGATGATCCTGAACAAAAGACCAGCACCTGCTGCTGGTTCGCGCCATCTCAGCGCAGCCGCTCTCATGTCACAAGAAATTTTTTGATCTGAGCCGGTATATCGCACATAACAAATTAAGCTAAGTGTCGTGCTTGTTTTGGATGTATAAAGGCAAGTTCTCCCCGATGATTTTGCCCCGATGGCGCGCCGCCGCGGTCCGCGCGAACATGCCAAGGGGTCAAGCCCTCTCCGCGTTAGCAAGCCCAAGTACATTTTTGATTCACCACCCAGTGGCGTGTCGGCGAGCGTATCGGTTAGGAGGCAGCTTTGAGTCGGTGAGCGTCAGCTCAATTGGGTAGCGATGGTCTCGACAATCTCGTCAGGCGTTGCGTCATCACAGTCGACCACGATTTCGCCGTAACGCTCGTACAGGGGGACGCGCTCTTCGTAAAGGTCATGAAGACTCTGCTCGCCATCGGCGGCAATACCGCGGTGGGGTGCGAGGGACACACGGTACTCAATGGTGTCGAATCGTGCACGCAGGTACACCACCGTGGATGCAGCGCTGAGGCGCGCCATGATCTTTTCGCTATAGACCACCGAACCACCGGTGGAGACGACCGAAGGGAAGAGGGGCATGCCGGTTAACACTTGTTCCTCGACCGCTCTGAACGCCGCGTTGCCCCGGCCATCCATGATTTGCTGCAGGGACTGGCCTTCCTGCGCCTCGATCAGTCCATCCGCGTCGACCAATTCGAGATCAAGTCGCGCCGCCAACGCGGCGCCGATGGTGCTCTTGCCGCTACCGGGCATGCCAATCAATGAAATGATCTTATCGCTGGCCACAGTGATCGGTGTTCCTTTTCAAGGTCGGGTCACACCCTGCTGTGGGCCATACCCTGCTATGAGACGCTAGATTACCCGATACCCAGTGCAATTTATCGGCAAGCAACGTGAG
>JAAEZV010000211.1:1451-3920 GCA_018222695.1 Gammaproteobacteria bacterium | reverse complement strand
CGGTAATACCATCCCGCTGTTTGGCACCCCAAAACAACTGCAAAAGGCGATCAACAAGATCAAAACCAATTTACTGGAACCCGGCGAACCCAAAGACCCCGATGACTCAACCGTGTTCCAGGTGTGGTGCGCGTTTGCTAGCGACGCGGAACGTGAGCACATGCGTCAGGCCTTTGCCGATGGCATTGCCTGGGGAGAGGCCAAAAAGCAGCTCTTTGAGCGGGTCAATGACGAGTTAGCGCCTGCGAGAGAGGTTTACGATCGTCTAATGGCAGACCCTAAGGAGGTGGAAGCCATTCTCACGCAAGGCGCCGAGCGCCTCAGGCCGCAAAGCACGGCGTTACTGGAGAAAGTGCGTAACGCTGTCGGCTTGCGCGCGTACCGCTAGCGTTACAGCGCCAGTGCAACGCCCAGCACGAGGCTGCGGGGCTCGCCCACGAAATACCGGTAGCTGCCGAAGCCGTAGTCGGCGCGTTCAGCGTATCCCTTATCCATCAGATTTGTCGCGACCAGCGTCAGGGTGAGCGCAGGGGTCATCGCCCACGACCCTCTCAGATTCAGTAATTCGTGGCCGTCGTACTCGTGTTGGTTGTTGGGATCCAGCCAGTACTTAGCCACCCACAGCCACTCCAGCTCAGTCGTGAGTGCGGGGCCAACCTGAGAGAAGTCTGCCAGCAGTTGTACCGAGCCAAAGTGTTTTGGCGCGGTGTCAATCTCGTTCCCTTCGATACTGCCCCGCGATCCCAGCAACTGAATATCACTGTCGTAGCGGTGCCGGGCGTAGCTGCCGTTTGCCTTCAATGACCAGATGTCCGAGAACTGCCAGTTCAGGCTGGCTTCGATGCCGCGGTGAGCTGTCTCGGCGCCTGAGACGTTGTAGCGATCCCGGTCCTGAAAAATGACGTCCTTTTTGTCCATCCAGTAGGCGGCGATGTCGTAGCCAAATCGATCATGGCTGCCGCGGACACCAACTTCGACACTGTTGAGTGACTCGGAGTCGATGTCCGCCACGGTTTGCCCTGATTGCAGGCGGTAAAGCTCCGAGGTCTGGGGCGCGCGAAAGCCGCGTGCGAGGCGTGCGAATACCGTGGTGTACTCGCTGTGGCGGCTGAGTGCCACGTTGCCTGTCCAGTCACTGAAGCTATCTTTGCGGCTTGCCGGGCGGTAAAAGCGGCAGGCGCTGGCGGTCGGCGCGCAGGCAGGGCCTGCATCGGTCAGGTTGGCGTAGTCATAACGGGTCTCTTCCAAACGCAGGCCGCCATCGAGCCGCCATCTATCTGACAGCGCCCAGGTTACATTCGTAAACGCGGCCAGCGTGTCCGCATCGACATCGTAGTCGTAGTGCACGCCGTCGGGCTGGTTGGGGCTAAAAAACGCGTCCTGAACTTCGAGCAGGGAGCCCTCTGTATGATCGATATCGATTCCGGCAAACCACGTCAGCCGTTCGCGCTGTCCGCGAGCGGCGGCTTGCAGACCGAGACTGCGATGTCGATTACTCTCGGTCGCCTTCCAGGGCAGATAATGCTGTAGGAAGGTCATGCTGTTACTGCGCCAGTAGGGACGGAGCGTGATTTCTGCATTGGCGCCCCAGTCACGACTGAAGCCAAGGTAACCGCGAGCCGACCAGGCATCACGATAGGCCTCGGGGTTGGGATTTTCCTCGCGGGCATCATCGTCTTCATAGGCCTCAAAGCCCCGGATATAGCCCGCCGTTTCCTGATTGAGATTGCTGCCCTCGAGCAAGCCTTGAACCCGCCAGTCCTGCCAGTCGTGATCGATGCGCAGCGTCGCCTTCTGCTGATCGTATCCCGAGGCGTCCTGATAGCCGCCGTAACGGGTAGTCTGAGCCGAGAGCGCTACGCTGCCCAAGGCGGCACTCCCCGAGAGTCGGTAGTAATCCCGCGAGCCGGCCTCGACTTTAATCTGGTTTGGCGTGTCGCTCACGCTGCGGCTCAAGACATTGATAATGCCGTGCTGCGCATTCGAGCCGAAGACTACCGTGGCAGGCCCTTTCAGCACCTCCAACCGGCCAGCCTGCAGCAAATTGGCGTCGAACAGCTGATTCACGTTACAAAATCCGGGTGATCTCAGGCTGATACCGTCCTGCGCTGTCATGAACGCGCCGCAGCTGCCGGCACCTGTTAGCACAGGTGAGCGCAGGGAGATCAGAGATTCTTGCCCATTACCGCGGCTGACCCAGGCCCCCGCAACGCGATTAAAGACCTGATTACTGTGCTGTGGCGCAATACGCTCGATGGTCGATTCATCCAGTGCCGACCAGGCGACGGGCAGCGTGAGTCCTAAATCGGGGGTGCGTGACGCCGTGACGATGACGGTTTCCAGCGCAGTGCTGTTATCGGGCGTCTGTGCATGAGCACCTTGCTGCAGGGCAAAATACCCGAGTAGTGCGATGTGGCACGCTGCTGTTGCATTAGCAATGAGGTGGCGCATGGTGGAGTTATAAAGCAT
>JAAEZV010000211.1:577-1441 GCA_018222695.1 Gammaproteobacteria bacterium | reverse complement strand
TAGCCCATGAGGGCGACGACCTGACACGCGGTCATAGCGTTTGCGCCGAGGTGGCGCACTGTGAAATTGTAGAGCATTGGAGAGATCCTTACCGCAGAGGTGGTCGTCACAGACCGTGACAACGAAGCGCATTTTGAGCAAAACTGCGCCTCATGCCAAGCGCCCAGAGATTAAGCCCTTGAGTTCAGAGGTCCTCGCCGTCAACGACTCGTTGCCTATCCGCACCAGTGAGCCGGTGCACTCGGGCAAGGTTCGCTCTGTGTACTGGCTTTCCGCGAAGGACAGCGAGCGACTGATTAGGCAGCGACAGTATCCGGTAGCGCCTGACGCGCAGCTTGCCTTGATGGTGATCAGCGATCGTATTTCGGCATTTGATTGCATCTGGCATGGAGAGGGGGGTCTCGCCGGGGTGCCGGGTAAGGGAGCGGCGCTGAATGCTATTTCGCAGTTCTGGTTCACCGAGTTTAGCCGCGCGGGGTTGGCGAGGAGTCATATCCTTGAGGTGCCGCACCCCCTCGTTTGGGTTGTGCAACGGGCCGAGCCGGTCATGATCGAGGCAATCGCCCGGCGTTTTATTACCGGTTCTATGTGGCGTGCCTATGAGCGCGGCGTGCGCGAGTTTTGCGGTATTGAGTTAGCCGAGGGCCTGCATCGGGATCAGCGTTTGAGTGAGACGCTGGTGACGCCCTCGACCAAGGGGGTTATGCGGGGCCTGCGGGGTATTCCGGAGGCCGACGACACCAATGTGTCGCGCACTCAACTGGAAGCGCACTGGCAGTCCTTCGGGTTTCATGCCAAAGAGGATGTTGGGCGTTATGAGGTGTTGCTCCGAGAGGGCGTCGACGTGATCGCCCGGCACCTCGC
>JAAEZV010000211.1:0-567 GCA_018222695.1 Gammaproteobacteria bacterium | reverse complement strand
GATTTGATGCTGGTCGATACCAAATTTGAGTTTGGCTACGCCCGCGACGCCAATGGAGAGGAAAGCCTCATTTATATGGACGAGGTCGGGACACCGGATTCTTCCCGCATCTGGGATGCGGTGGCGTATCGAGGCGGCAGTGTGGTCGAGAACAGCAAGGAAGAATTTCGTCAGGCGCTGCTGAGGCACGTTAATGACCCTGAGCTTCTGCTGGACCACCAGCGCTTTGAGGAGCGGAAGCTTTTCGCCGCGGAGCATGCGCTCCCTGCAGTGATGCTTCATACGTTGTCGGACACCTATCGATCGGTGGCCGAGCGCATCACAGAGCGCCCTTTGGAGGTTCCTGACCGCCCGCTCGAGAGTATGATGACAGTGCTTGGAGACGAACTGGGCCTGGCTCGTTAGCCGGATTTTAGGAGAAAGAAGCCATGCCGATTTTTAAATTAACCGAGTCGCTGTCCGTTGCGGCCCAGATCACCCCACAAGATATTCCCAATCTGGCCGAACAGGGCTTCACTGCCGTGGTGTGCAACCGGCCAGATGGTGAGGTGCCGGGCCAGGCGACCA
>JAAEZV010000210.1 GCA_018222695.1 Gammaproteobacteria bacterium | reverse complement strand
CTCCTCCACTGAGCGTGGCGGTGCGTTCTCGGCCAGCGATGTCGCTACCACTTTGCCCTCCGCGGCGGCCAGCTGCATCGCGAGTCCGGCCCCGGCGCTATCCCCCGCCGCTTTCAGTGCCTGAGATAAAGCCTCGAGCTGTGCGGCGTCCAGTCTTCCCGAGACGCCCGACAGCACGCTGGAAAGTTGGTTGCTGACCTGCGCGACCGGCTGTGGATAGAAGGTATCCAGCACGGTGCCTTGAGCATTCTCCGACACAATGCCTAAACCAAAACCGTGAAGCGAACTCATGAGAGGGGTTCCTCAGATATCAAATAGTTGTGCATAGTCTTCCGCCTTGAAGCCTACTGACACCGTATTGTTCCATTCCAGTACCGGGCGCTTGATCAGGGTGGGTTGAGCCTGCAACACGCTAACCGCGCCATCGTCTTCCAATGCCGCTTTGTCACCGTGGGATAACTGCTTGAAGGTGGTGCTGCGCCGATTGATCAGTCGCTCTGCGCCAACCGCTGCGAGCCACTCGGTGATCTTGTGCGTGGACGGCGTGTCGGCCCTCAGATCGATGAATTCATGCGCCAGGCCTTGATCATCGAGCCACTTGCGCGCCTTGCGGACCGTGTCGCAATTGGGAATACCAAAGAGTATTGGCTGACTCATCAGCGTGACCTATGCAGTGATTCATCGTTTACGGGCTGAAGCGCCACACCGGATCGCGCGTCATCCCGTGTCAGGCGGGGCAGAGTAGCAGAATTGCAATTACATCGCCGCGGCGGTCACGCCTTGTTGCAACGTTTAGGGTGTTTTCGCGCGGGATAACAGGTGCGGCAGATCTCGCAGACGCGGCCATCGCAGCCCCGCGCCGAGCAGTATTCTCTGCCGTAATAAATGATTTGCAGGTGGAGTGCGTTCCAGCGCACTTCGGGGAAAGCGCGTTTCAGATCCCGCTCTGTCTCGACCACGTTCCGCCCCCGGGTCAGTCCCCATCTTTGCGCGAGCCGGTGAATATGGGTGTCTACCGGGAAGGTCGGCAGTCCAAATGCCTGTGCCATCACCACACTCGCGGTTTTATGACCCACCCCCGGCAGTTTTTCCAGCGCCTCAAGATCAGCCGGTACTTCGCCATCGTGGTGCGCTAACAGAAGCTCGCTCAAACGATGGATCGCTTTGGATTTCTGCGGCGAAAGGCCGCACGGGCGGATGATGCTCCGGATTTCTTCGACGCTCAGTGTGACCATGTCCTCCGGGCAGTCAGCCTTGGCAAACAACCCCGGGGTCACTTGGTTGACCCGCTCATCAGTGCACTGTGCGCTGAGCAAGACGGCGATCAGCAGGGTATAGGGGTCCTTGTGATCCAGTGGCACTGGTATTTTCGGATACAGCGACTGCAGTTTCTCGTCGATATAGGCGATGCGCTCCGCTTTATTCAGATTGCTCGGGCTACTCATGTCACCAACCTGATTTGACTGTGTGCGCAATGCGCTCTGCGGCTTCAACACATTGTGCGAGTTCTGCCACCAGCGCCAGGCGGGCGCGGTGCGCGCCAGGGTTACCGGCCGCGGTGTCCCGAGCGAGGTAGCGACCGGGTAGTACTTTGACGCCGGCGTGCTGCAGTAGGTGCTGGGCAAAGGTTTCGTCATCGATCGGCGTCTCGGGCCACAGGTAAAAGCCGGCATCGGGAGAGGGGGTCGCGAGAACCGGCGTCAAAATGGGCGTCACAGCCGCAAATTTTTCCCGGTAGCGCGCACGATTATCGAGCACATGCTGCTCGTCGCTCCACGCCCACTCGCTGGCAATTTGGTGATGCGGTGGCATCGCGCAACCATGATAGGTGCGGTACCGGCGGAATTGCTCAATCCAGTACGGATCCCCCGCAACGAAACCTGAGCGCAGCCCCGGCAGGTTGGATCGCTTTGACAGACTGTGAAAACACAGACAGTGCCGGTAGTCGGTATTGCCCATGCCGGCGGCGGCTTCGAGCAAGCCCACTGGCGGAAGCTGCTCGTCTGGATAGATCTCGCTGTAGCACTCGTCGCTGGCGATCACAAAATCATGCTCTTGCGCCAATGCAATGAGTTTCTGTAATGCCTCTCGGGACATGACTGCGCCGGAGGGGTTGCCCGGCGTGCAGATAAACAATAGCTGGCAGGCTTGCCACTGTTCGGCGGTCACCGAATCGAAATCCGGCAGGAACCCGTTCCCGGCTTCGCAATTCAACAAGACGGGCTCGGTGCCCGCCAGCAACGCCGCGCCCTCGTAGATCTGATAAAAGGGATTCGGGCACAACACCGCTCCGGGTCTACCGTGGGTCACCAGCGTTTGTGCCGCCGCGAACAGGCCTTCTCGCGTACCGTTTAAGGGTAAGACGTGTCGGTCAGCGTCGACTGAGGGCAGTTGGAAACGACGCTCCAGCCATGCGCCGATCGCGGCGCGAAGTTCAGGTCGACCCGCCGTCGCGGGGTACTGCGCCACCAGCGAGGTATGCTCGCTCAGTAACTCGGTCACCCGGCTAGGTGGCGCGTGCTGAGGTTCGCCAATGGTGAGCGGAATGACCGGCTGATCGGGGGGGGAGAGCCCCTCAAAAAGATGTCCCAGCTTTTCAAAAGGGTAGGGATGCAGGGTATTCAGACCGGTATTCAAATACTCAGCTCCGATAGTGCGCCGTCTTCCTTCTGGCCCGCGCCCAATGCCTCGATGAGATCGCTCTCAAGGGTGGCCAGTAACGCTTCATCCTGCAGCTGACCGCCCGTTGCATCGGCGAGAAAAAAGATATCCTCTACACGCTCGCCCAGAGTTTGAATCTTGGCGCCCTGCACCGACACATCATATCGAGATAGCACCGATCCCAACCGAGCCAGTAATCCGGGTCGGTCGGCGGTGGTGATTTCAAGCGTCGTCAGGTAACTGGTCTCGTCCTGGGAGAACTGCACGGTGGTGGGAATGGTGAAGGCTTTGACTGTTCTGGGGGTGTGTCGGGACACCGTTTTCAGCTCGGATTCGCTGAGGTGTTGGCGAATCCTGTCTTCGATCTCCTGAAAGGTATCCGGATGGCTGTTCAAAGAGGATCCGTCACTCTTGAGTACAAAGAACGTGTCGAGGGTGCTGCCGTCGGTGTCGCTGTAGATGCGGGCGTCGTGGATGGTGAGGTCCAGCGTCTCGAGCGCCGCGCAGATCCTGGCGAAGGTGCTGGGCTCATCCAGCGTGTGCACAAAAATCTGGGACGCATTGCCAATGGGTGATTCACTGGCCTGCCGCACCAGCACCAACGCGCCACGCTCGTGGTTGTGATCCGCAATAGCCTCGGTATGCCAGGCAATATCCTCAGGGCGCTCCCGGAGAAAATAGTCTTCGCCCCGCGTGGACCAGAGCCCTTCCAGCTCATCCTCGAGAAAGCCCCGGTATTCCAGCGCATCAGCGGCACTGCGCTTGGTTTCCCGAATGACCTGCTCCCGGTCCAGAGGATTGTCCAGACCGCGGCTCAGGGCTCGACGGGTCTCGGTGTACAGCTGACGCATCAGCGATGAACGCCATGCGTTCCAGAGCTCAGGGTTAGTGCCGGCGATATCGGCGACGGTCAGCGTATACAGGTAATCGAGGCGTTCCTGAGTCACCACAATCTCTGCGAAGCGCTGGATTTCCTCGGGGTCGGAGATATCCCGACGTTGGGCGATCTGGCTCATCAATAGATGGTTCTTCACGAGCCACACAATCAACTCGGTGTCGGTCTGCGATAAACCGTGATCGGTACAGAACGTCTCGGCATCGACCGCCCCAAGCTCTGAGTGATCGCCGCCCCGACCTTTGCCGATATCGTGAAACAGTGCGGCAATATAAAGCAGCCTGGGGTCCCTCAAGCGGCGCGCAATCCGGGTCGACACCGGGAATCGGTCGGTGTAATCCGCGCGCATGAAGCGCCGGGTGTTCGCGATGACCTCAGTCGTGTGCGCATC
>JAAEZV010000209.1 GCA_018222695.1 Gammaproteobacteria bacterium | reverse complement strand
CGGGTTATATCGATGAATTCGCTCAAGGTATGCCTGCATCACCTCGGCACAAGAAACGTCTCGGCGCTTGATCGCCTGCGAGAGTCTTGTGGCGCTGATGCGGGTGATTTCGTCGGCCATGGGTCGTGCCTTTACGGGTCTATCGAGTGATGTTGCCATTGATAGGCCGACTATTGAGCTATTTTTGAGGAATTCTCTGCGCTTCGTTGTTGCAAGCTCCCTGCATCAAAAGTGATAGCGGTCGTTTTAAAGGCCACGTTATGGGCATGCTATGGGTCGCTGACTTCTGGATCTTCCCGCATAAATTCAGTATCAACGACAATCAGTTCACGGTACCGCTCAGGCATTTCCCAGCCGCCTTGATAGCCTTTGGGGACTATTAGAGATTCACCGGCCTTGTATTCATACTCACCACCACTGTCGGGTGTCAGGATCAATCTGCCCTCAAGGATGGTGATGAATTCATCGTAAACGGAGCCGTCAATTCTGACTTTCCCAGGTCCGGCCTCATACACGGACACCATAATGTTGCCCGTGTGGAAGTTATGAGTTCGGAAATCTGCTGACTCGTCCTCGGGCGTGACACCTTCATCGTCAAACTCAGACAGGTCGCCAGCGGTGAGACCCTCACCCGCTAGGAGTCGTCGATCTACAGGGATTGGTAAGGCTGAACCCGATGATTTACCTGTGTCTTCGCCCATATCACTCGCTCCACATGTCATATGACATGTTAGCGTCGGTGAAGGGCGCTGTAAACGCTGTCAGTGAGCCAATGGGACGGCAGCAAGGGTTTGAAACGAGCTCTGCAATAAAGGATCGGCGAGTGTCTATCCGTTAGCCAAGAAATCCGCCGGACAGGTATTTGGGAGCAAGAGCCCAGAGTTATCGAGAACCGAGTTGGATCAGGTGGTCGCTGGATGAAAAGGACAGGCGTCCTCTTTCTCTACCAGATCGTAGGTGAACATGAATTTGGCAACCCCCGCCAGAATGCCGCCCACCAATCCCAGTTCCAGGATTTCGGCGTCGCTGAAGTGATTGGCAAGCTCCCGGTGTAACCCCGGATTCAGTGTGCCCTCGGGCTGTGTGAGTGCCAACTGCTCTCCTAGCGCCAGCACGGCTTTTTCGGCATCGGTGAACGGGCCGTTCTCAGGGTCATCAAACGCGTCAATCTGTTCTTCAGTGAGCCCCGCTGCCAGCGCATCCCGGCGATTGCCCTGATTACAGAAGCGGCAACCGTGCAGGGTTGAGAGCCTCAGTCGCAAGAGCTCCTTGTAGGGCTGTGCGACTGTGCCGCCGCGAAAGACTTCGCCGTAGAAAGAGCCCACATACCAGCGATACAGATCAGGGTGATTCGCAAAAACCTCGAAGAATGTGGCGTCCCCGCGCAGCGCCATCGAGGCTTCCCACGCCGAGGCGATGTCCTCCGGCATGACAGAGGCATCGATTTGCTTGAGCGGAGGTTGCGGCTTCATTCCTGTGTCAGACCATGGCCTTCAACTGATCGTCGCGGTAGCGGCCCAGCAGGAGCAGTGCGAGCGAACAAATGATGAACCCCCACATTGAGTAGTAAAGCGCCTGATCGTAAGAGCCCGTGTTGCTATACACCGCACCAAAGACAGCCGGCCCAAAGCCAGCGCCGAGGCCAAATAACGCATAAAGGGCGCCGTAGATGCGGGCGTAGCTCCGCACGCCAAAGTAACGGGATACCAAATAAGCGAGTAGATCGTATTCGACGCCTGCGGCAACACCCAGCAACACGATGGCAATGACCATCTGGCTATAGCTGGGGTCAGCGCCGGCGAACATCATCATGGAAATCGCCGGCATGATCATGAGCGCGCAGGCAATCGCGGGTGCCCAAATGAAGTCCAGCAGGTAACCAGCAACCAGTCGCCCGGCATAGACCGAATACCCCAAAAAGCTTGCCAGTAAGACCGCGTCTGCACGCTCAAAGCCCTTGGAGCCCATCATGGTCTCCAGATTGGGAATGGGTCCGCCAATAGCAAAAGACAGGGGCAGGAAGATCGCACCCAGCAACCAAAGCCGCCAGTCTTTCAGCGCCTGAATGAAGGTAAAGCCATACTGTTGCATGGTGCTGCCAGTCTCGCGGCTCAGCGCTGCCAGCCCTTCAGCCCGCTTGGCGACTTTAGGTTTAGGGTCGTCCACGTCATGGAAAGCAAAGAGTGCGATAGGCAGCGCCACGATCAGTGGCAGGAAGCCGATACCCACATAAGCCATGCGCCAGCCGACGCTGTTGATGAGTTCCTCGGCTATTAACTTGGCCACCGCGCCGCCGATGCCGGTGCCCACCAATGCGATACCCAACGCCAGGCCGCGTTTTTCATGGAACCAGCGTGAGATAGCCTTGGTAAAGGTGATGGGCAGGGTCCCGGCGCTGAGGGCTGACAGCAGACCCCAAAGGAAAAGGTACAGCGTGTGCGAACCATTGTTCAGCGAAAACAGCATCATGCCCATGGCAAAGGTGAGCATCGAAATCAGCGCCACTTTTCTGACGCCGTAACGATCCGACAGGTAGCCTGCCATCGGTGCACTGATCACCGTCACGATGCAAAAGGGCACCAAGCCGAACATGATCTGGTCGATACCCCAGCCGAATTCTTCAGCCAGGGGCTGTGCGAAGACGCCAATCGTGTAGAAGGGCAGTGGCGACATGCCCAGCGAAATGCCGAAAGTGGACGCTAATACGACCGGCCAGCCGTAGCGGAATTCGCGGAACTGCGAGGTATCAAAAGCCATGCTGTCTTACCGCCTGATTATTGTTGTTTGAGGCGCCCCAGAGCGCCTGCGCTCCTGATCATACCTGTGGGGACTGAATGCCACTAGCCTAGTTGCGGCTTCCTGCGAACGCAGGCGCTCGCGGATCTAATCAGGGATGGGGGCGGCGACGCGTTCCTCTAAATATTGGCCTCAGGCGTTGGCGGCATAGCTGATGCCTGCGAAGAGTTGGCGGGTTTTGACGTCTGAGGCCGTTTTGCCGCAGAGGGCCCTCTGCTCCTGAGGGCTCAGTTCAACAGTCGTGCTACGGCGCGTGAGATCGCCACCTTACCCTGATCGAAGTAGGCATCGTGGTTTTCTTCGATGCTGTCGAGATCATAGAGATAGTTGACCATCATCCCGACCGACTGCTGCAGTCCCTTGTCGCTCAGATCCGCCGCCCAATGAATAGCATGCAGGCTGGCGCCGTTGCCCAGGTGAAAGCGTGCGACGGGGTCCAGCGCCAGATGCTGGGCGCGCTCTTTGACAAGGTACCGCGCGCAGAGTGCGAGCGCGGTTTCCCAGCGCGGGTCGGTGGTGTCGGCGCCATGCACTTTGGCCAGCGAGCGCAGCTCGTGGATGTCGAGATCTGGCGAGCCCTGCTGTGAGGTGAGCCACTTACAAAATCCGGGCACGGGCGAGAGCGTCACATACCGCTTGGCCTTGGGGTAGCGTTTGCCGACTTCTTCCACGACCTGCTTGATCAAAAAGTTACCGAAGGACACCCCGGCCAGCCCCGGGTGGCAGTTGCTGATCGAATAAAAGACTACGGTGTCGAGATCTTTCTCGTCAGTGGGCTCTGCCGTCTTGTCGATGAGCGGAGCAATCGCATTAGGGATGCCTGAGGTCAGCGCGACCTCGACAAACACGAGCGGATCGTTCGGCATGGCCGGATGGAAAAAGGCAAAGCACATGCGGTTCTCGCGAAGCCTTGAGCGCAAATCGTCCCAGCCCTGAATGGCGTGCACCGACTCGTACTGAATGATGCGCTCCAGCACGGCTGCAGGGGAGTTCCAGTCAATCACGCGTAATTCGAGAAAGCCGCGGTTGAACCAGGACACAAACTGGTGTTTGAGGTCGGTATCGACCCGTTTGAGCTCGGGGTGGTCCGGTAGCAGCTTTAATAGGGCGCCGCGCATTTTGACCAATACCGAGGTCGCATCAGGCGCCATATT
>JAAEZV010000208.1 GCA_018222695.1 Gammaproteobacteria bacterium | reverse complement strand
TGAGTGGCGTTCATTTCTGCAGCCATGTCTAACAGCGGCCGCATTGCCTCCACGTCGTGAGGAAAGGCGTTGACCATGCACTTCAGCCCCAATCGCTCGAAGGCGGGCTGCAGCGCTAGGCAATCCGGGATCTCGGACACATTCGGGTCGACACATGCGCCGGCGTAACCGGCTTCGGCAATGCGCTCCATGTGTACTTCGACAGGCTCTTCGGCTTGCCCAGGAATACGCCGCTCCATCGCCCAGAGCGATTGGTAAATATCGAGGGTGTGTGCCATCGATGGGGCGTTAGAACGACGTCAGAAACGACGCGGCGTTACCGCCGGTCAGCCGCGCAGATTGGGCCGCACGCAAAAAGTCCTTTCCCGACGCGGGCTCAATACCCGGCGCGTCGTGAAAGATGCGGTATCGGCGGTAGCGCACGTACATCAACAGCTGCGGCCACAAGCGAATCACCGTATCGGGGTCTTCCCCAAACAGTTCGCGGTGCAGTGCGGGCAACTCGAACCATGGTGTGGTGGGTTTGGCATGATGGGCGTTGTGATACCCAAAGTTCAGAATTAGCCAGTTCACCCATTCGTAGCGCCATGAAAGAATGGGACTAAACGTGTGCTCCTGTTCCCAGGCTAAATCGCCTTTGTGCTCGGAGACCTCGTCGGTATAGAGATTGGTGCGGTAAGGGTAATCGTGCTCGAGGCCGTCAACGAACCGCAGCACAACGATCATCAGCATGTAGGCAATCACATAGCCAACGAATGCGACTGGCGCAGTCCAAGCGAGTGCAGCGAGCAGGGTGAAGCGAACCAGAATCACGCCGACGTTGCGCGGCAGCTGGTTCCGGCGCTGGGGAATAATGAAGGCGCTGAACACCATAATCGTGTGCATCAAGATGCAGTGAGCAGGTATGAAGCACCACTCGAGGAAAATGGTGATGCGATAAACAAGCGGGTGCTTTTTGAAAAACCCTTCGTAATCAAACCACACCACATCGTCATTCTC
The DNA here is from genome assembly GCA_018222695.1 of Gammaproteobacteria bacterium. Classification (GTDB taxonomy): domain Bacteria; phylum Pseudomonadota; class Gammaproteobacteria; order Pseudomonadales; family Halieaceae; genus Luminiphilus. The sequence goes on along the minus strand of JAAEZV010000208.1, from coordinate 2,973 downwards.
GACATGGTGCCGGAAGTGCTTGGTGCGAATGTCCTCCACCGTGCCGTAACAGGACCCGCAGATCCACCCGAGCCAACCGGCTAGCTGGTTGTTGTGCCGGTTCACTGTGAACACGGTGTTGTGGGCGCACTCGTGGATCATGTAGGCCGCAATGATCATGCCGTGCCCCAGCAATAAAACGCCGGGGATGAAGCCCGCCCAGCCGCCTGAAAACAGCAGCCACCAGCCCACGACATACGCAGTCAGTGAGTAAGTGATGGCACCGGTGTGCCACCGATGGCCTTTGGCCGTTTTAAAGGTCCAGGTCGTCATGTGAATTTGGGGTTCCACATTATTGGCTGAGTTTTAGCGTTGCGACGTTGCCACCGGAGTAGCCAACGGCTTGTTCCGCGTCACATCGCGCATTGCGTGCGCAGTATACGAACGCGGGGCGGAGAAAAAAACCGAGCAAAGGCAGTCGCTGAATGCCAAAGCACAGTGGCCCCTTAATCCGGTCGGTAGTCCTCCACCGGTTGCCCCAGCAGTCTGAGGCCGATCACGGTGACCGCCGCGGCTCCCAGCATGCCTACCCACCAAGGTAGGCCAAAGCTGGTGGGCAAGGTGCCAAATCCTAGGGCGGCAGCGCCCGCAAGTAGCGCGTAGGGCAACTGGGTTCGCACGTGCTCAATATGGTCGCAGCCGGCCGAGAGGGAAGACATCACGGTGGTATCCGAGATCGGTGAGCAGTGGTCACCCCAGACCGCACCGGCCAGAACACCCGACACAGAGGAATAGAGAATGAAGTAATCCTTATCCGCGGTGAGGCCCTCCATGCCCATAATCGCCCAGCACAGCGGTAACACCAGCGGTAGCAGAATCCCCATGGCGCCCCAACTGCTGCCGGTTGAAAAAGCCGTAAAGGCGGCCAGTACAAAAATGACGGCGGGCAGCGCCGCCGCGGGCAGGCTGTCACCGAGACTCGCAATCAGAAAATCAGCGGTATGTAGCTCGCGGCTGATCTCCGACATCGACCAGGCGAGCACCAGAATAATCATGGCAATAAACGTAAACCGCGCCCCTGACACCCACGCATCAACGATTTCGTCGAGCGTCAGCAGCCTTTGCGTAGCGGTCATGACAATCGCGACCAGGGCGCCTGCCAACGATGCCCACATCAGCGCGCGATAGGAATTGGCCGAGCCCACAATCTCACCGATCGTATTGCCCTCGCCGGTGACGTAGAGGCCAACCAGAATCCCCAAAATCATGACCGCCACCGGAATCAGCGCATTAAAAGCCCTCGGCGGAACGCCTTCTTTCATGGCTAGCGCCGCCTCATCATCCTGGCCGACGCGCGATTTGACCGGCGGCGCTGTGACGCCCGTAGAGCGCGCCCGCCGCTCTGCCGCGAGCATGGGCCCGAACTCGCGCCCTGTGGTGATGACCAGCACCACCAGCAGGATCGCCATGAACGGGTAGAAGCTATAGAGGATGGAGTTCAGGAAAATGCTATAGGGACTCATCGTGAGGTCATCAAGCGGTGCGATGGCATCGCCGATGAGGCTCACTTGATAGCCGATCCAGGTCGTGACCAGCGCGACGGTGGCGAGCGGCGCCGCCGTTGAGTCAACGAGATAAGCGAGTTTCTCGCGTGAGATGCGCAGCCGGTCGGTAATGGAGCGGCTGGTATTACCTACCACGAGCGTATTGGAGTAATCGTCGAAAAATATGAGCAGCCCGAGTGACCACACTGCCAGTTGTCCACGCTTGGCGCTGTTGGCGCCGGTGATAATCCATTCAACGATGCCGCGCATACCGCCATTGCGTGAAATCACGCCGACCATCCCGGCGATCATGAACGTAAACAGCATGATGGTGGCGTGATCGTAGTCCGCCACCGCATTGGCCACATAGACCTCAAAGCTCGCAAACAGCCCCGTAAACACGCCCTTGGCCGTCAAGCCCTCCAGCGCCCAGGCACCCAGCCACAAACCCAGCATCAAAGCGGGTAATACGCTGCGGATGAGGAGCGCCATGCCGATCGCCACCAGTGGCGGCAGTATCGAAACCCACGCAGGGATCACGGGCACTTCGGCTTGCTGTGCGACCTCCCCTGCGAGTTCGAGAGTTATCACAGCGGGACCCGGGCCCGTCACGGCAACGTCCCTGAAGATCCAATCACCGTTAGATGGACTCGGGGTATACGGGAAGTCATCGACGCGCAGTAAGGGCGCGGGTTGCGAGTTATTAGTGAGGTTGGGGGAGGGTGGGGAGACCGTCAGATCGTAGGTGATGCCGTCAAGAAAAACCTGTGGGAGTTGCATCTCATAAACGGTCGATGCGCTGACGGCTGATGGCAACAACAGTGTGCAACTGAGCAAGACACTGCTTGCCCAAACGAAAAAACCACGCCCCATCCTGTGCCCCAGACTTATTTTTCCCGATTATTACAGCAATCGCTCCAGATGTCCGAGGGCCATAAGCAGACCCGAAGGCCACAAGAAGACCCGTTGCGTCACGACACCAGACAGCGCAGAGTGCGCTGTCTGTATTGGTTGGGTTCAGGAGGCTGCATGATCGAAGGGGTGGGTCTGTTTCTCGCGGGCCTGATAGGCGGCATGGTCAACGCCATCGCGGGTGGCGGCAGCTTCATTACGTTTCCTGCGCTCATGGCGGCGGGTGTGTCTCCCATCGCTGCCAACGCCACCAATACCTTTGCCTCGAGCGCCGGCTACCTGAGTGGCGCTGCGGGGTTTCGCCGGGAACTGTGGGCACATCGGCATCAGCTACCAAGAGTCGCGGTGTCGGCACTCATCGGCGGCGGCCTGGGCGCGTGGCTGTTGCTCCAGACTCCAGAGAACACCTTCAGTCGCGCGATTCCCTGGTTACTGCTGTTGGCTACCGTGCTGTTGGTATGGGGCGACCCGCTGCGGGCGGCTTTGCGGCGCCACTTTAAGGGTAAGCAGTCGCTTTCGGCGCTGGGTGGTCTATTGC
>JAAEZV010000207.1 GCA_018222695.1 Gammaproteobacteria bacterium | reverse complement strand
AGTGAACTGACAGTATAGAGCAACTTCAATAAAAGACAAATAAATAAATACACTTCCTATTTCATTCGGCATCGAATGCCCTCTTGGTTAGGCGGGAAAACACAACAGGCCATATCACTGAGTGACGAGGCTAGAGAGAGCGCAATTTCTCCCCTCTCTGTCTGCGTTTTATGCTGAGACATACCGAAGCCACCCACATTAAGACAGCTTGAAGCGGCCGACAATATTGACTAAATGCGCATTGACGTCAGAGATGCTGCTCGCTTGCTCAAGGGCTTGTTGACCATTGCCATCTAATTCCCCCACAATGTCATTGATGGCACTCATATTACGGCTGAGTTCATGGGTAACACTGCTTTGCTCATCCGCCGCAGTGGCAATCTGTGCGCTTAAATCATTAATTTCCGTCACTAACGCGGTCATGGTATCGAGGCTTTGAGCCACTTCACCTGCCCCGTCAGCGGTTTGGGCGCATTTGTCTTTGGTCGATTCCATCGCCGTGACCACCGATTGGCTGCCTTTTAATAAGCTCTCTAACGCGGTTTCAATTTCTCCTGTGCTGTCTTTAGTGCGACTGGCCAGCTTTCTGACCTCATCCGCCACCACCGCAAACCCACGTCCCTGCTCACCGGCTCGGGCCGCTTCTATTGCCGCATTGAGTGCGAGTAAATTGGTTTGCTCAGCAATCCCGCCAATGACTTCCAAAATGGTGTTGATGTTTTCCGTTTCGGAGGCCATCTGATTGACGTTCTCTGAAGCCACACTGACGTCTTCGACCAACTCCTGCACATTCGTCTGTGCCTGGGTAACCGTTTCTTTGGATTCCGCTCCCGCTTCATTGGCTTTATTTGTCAGTTGAGCCGTGTTCGCCGCATCACTGGCCATGGCTTCGGCGGTGGCGTTCATTTGTTCAATAGCGGTCACCACTTGCTCTGTCTCTTGTACGTGACCTTGTAAGATGTTTGTGGTGCGCTGACTTTGCTGGCGCATGGCATCAACATTCCCACTTAACTGCTGACTGGCTTCACTGATTTCAAGCAACATGGTTTGAAAGTTGCCAATAAATCGATTCACCCCTTCCGATATCTGACCGAGATCATCTTGTGTGGCGACATCAAGGCGCTGAGTGAGATCGCCATCCCCCTCACTCAAACCTAATATGGTCGATTTGAGGGCTAAAATCGGTCGGTATAACCGGTTCATGATGACCATCGCGATGCTGACGCTCAGTAAGGTGACAATTACGGCTACGAGGGTGGACGCTTGCTTGGCCGAAGACAGCGCGGCAAGCGCGACACTTTTATCAATACCGACAATGAAATACCAGGTCTTCCCTGCGACCTGAATGTGGTGAGAGAAAAACACCGTCTCGATACCATCGGCTTGGCCCTCATAGTCCGCCGCTTCTTTTCCCAATACCGCATTAGCCACGTTGTCTAGCCAGGGCGATGTCATCGTTTGACTGCCAGCGGTAATGTTCGGCGACGAGGACGCCAATACGGTCTTGTTTTGGTTGATAATCATCGCGGTCGCGCCTGGTATGGTCGTGGCCCCTTTCACGATAGTGTTCAAAAAACTCAATGGCATATCCACTGATATCATGCCATTAGAGGTTTTATGTACTACGGAGACCCAATACACCTGGCCATCGGTGCCTAGATAAGGATCGCTCATCACTGCAGTATTGTGTTTCTGCGCCAATTGATACCACCCTCGCGTCGTCACATCCCCACTGAATTTATGGTTTGGCCAGGTCTTGTTACTTTGGCTCCAATACGCATCGCCATTGGCAAAGGCCACCACAGCGCTACTTAAATTGGCCGCGCTGGCCATGACTTTGGTCAGGCGAACCAAGGCTTCAGCATCACCAGTAATCGGATTGCTCTCAAAGACCTTGCCCAGTTTATTCAGCCCATCGACCTTGTCGTTTAATTGTGCGGCAATGTTTTTCGCTTGCTCTTTAACGTAGCGCTCATTGGATGTGGTCAACAAATCCTGTAAGGTCGTTTTTTGCTTGGCATAAGCCAAGTAACTCGATACCGATACAGAGATGACCACTAAAGCGACAATAAATGTGAGGAGTAGAGGTTTAAACCCAAGTTGGGTGAGCTTCGCGTATGTGTGCATGTTTGTCTTCCTTACATTAATAATAGCCTACCTAGTTATCTGACGTCCTTCTAAGCATAGACTCGGTCACTCACAATGCCCACATGAGCCATTTTTATTAACGTTAATGGGTGAGTGAAGGGGCATGGTTCAAATCAACTGAACAGTTTCGGGTGTGATCTAGACTTCGAATGAGGTGCACATAAACGAAAGCGGGTAAAATCATGGGGCTCAGATCAGAGTTTGAATTTAACCAGCCATCCAGAGTCCATCTATGCCGAAGCACCTCTCTCCAGAACAGCAGCAATCCATCGCTAAACAGGCCATTTCCACAGGCAACATCTCTCACATAGCACAGCAACATCAAGTCAGCCGAAACACCGTCTATGCTCAACGCCAACGAGCTCTCTCCGCTTTAGGTGATGAGTTTTTGTCATCCGCTCCAGACGAAAAGATCTTATTCTACTTGCCAGTTACCAAGGAATTTCTATACCAAATGGTCGTTGGATTGCTCATGATCTGCAAAGCGAGCTACCGAGACTGTCTGTTGTTTCTGCGAGATGTGTTCGATACAGAGTTAGGGTTAGGCACCATCTACAATATCCACGAAGCGGCCTGTCAGAAGGCTGCGTCACTCAACACCTCCTACCGCCTTGAATCCATTAAGCAGAGCGCATCGGATGAGATATTCCATCGAAACAAGCCCTTACTGGCAGTGATTGATATCCGCAGTCGCTACTGTGCTAGCCTCACCCGTGAGGAGCAGCGTGACTATGACACCTGGGCAATTCACCTGTTAGACCTGACAGAGAAAGGCTTTCAGCCCGATGTGAACATCAGCGATCACGGGGCTGGCATGACCGCCGCTTTCAAGGATATTCTTGAGAATACCGAGCATCGGTTTGACCATTTTCACCTGCTCAAAGCAGGGAAAGATCTGGTTCGATACCATAGAAACCGAAAAGAGTCGGCTATTACTCACCTCATACATCTCATGGAGCGGATGGAGAAAGCCAAGTTAAAGGGCAAAGGCCATCTCCTGTCAACCAAGCTGACTCGGGCCAGAAAGGTCGCAGTGCAAGAGGACGAGGTCTACCAGCACGTATCGACGCTCTTCTCCTGGTTACAGCACGACATCCTGCAGCTGACTGAACACCCTCCAGCAGACAGGGAGAGGCTCTTTGACTTTGTGCTGGATGAGCTCTCTGTGGTGGCCAAACACTCAGACCGAGTACAGTCCTTCATCACCTCACTATCACACCAAAAGGAAAGCCTACTCGCTGCCAGTCATGTCTTGAATCGCGAATTCCAGTCGCTCGCCAATCACTTCGATATCTCTGTGCAGGAGGTTTGGGATGTGTGTTATGTCACCCGGTATGGGATTGATATGCTCAGCTATCATAACCGAGCTGATGCCCTAGCTTTACGTCTGGGGCCTCGGTTTGAGGAGCTAGAGGATGAGGTGCTCCGGGTGATGGCTGCAACCCCACGTTGCAGCTCCATGGCTGAGAACTTCAATAGCCGGCTACGCCCATATCTGGATCCGCGCAAGTCGATCACCCAGAAGAGCCTAGAGTTGATTCGCTTTTACTTGAATCACCAGATCTTCCTTCGAAGTCAGCATGACTATCTCCAAGGCAAATCTCCAGCCGACGTTTTGACCGGGCAACCCCATCCAAACTGGTTGGAGATGCTCGGATTTAAGCGCTTCAACCGACTCGATCTGGCTGCCTAATTCAGCTCTAAAAACAGCAATCAATATGCCCTAATCGGGTAGAGATAGGCACGTCGACTGTTCAGTAAAAAGCGCTATTTGTGAACCATGCCAAAATCATTACCAGACGCGGAAAGTTATTTGAAAGAAGACATCACCTTTGAAATA
>JAAEZV010000206.1 GCA_018222695.1 Gammaproteobacteria bacterium | reverse complement strand
GCGCTGCCCACGCTGGCTGAGTTATTAACTGCGCATCCAGAGCGGCCCCTTAATCTAATGCATGCCCTTGGGCATATGCCGGCGGTCACCAGTGACGAGGCTCAGCGTCTCGAGCAGATTTTCGCGGTATTGCAATGGGCGGAAAGGAAGCGTGATCGTTTGGGCTTGTCGATATGGGTGGAGCAGATTTGGTTACGTCTTGGCGGCGCGTTATCAACACGCAGTCACGATTTACGCTGTGTCGAGGCGTTTTTGGCCTCTTTGCGTAAGGCCGAGCAACTGGGCTTGGGCCTCAATCTTGACTGGCTTGAACGAGATATTGCGACGAGCGGATTGGAGTCCCCGGACACCGACCATGCCGTCAAGATCATGACGCTGCACAAAGCCAAGGGGCTCGAATTTGATTATGTCTTCATGCCGCATCTGCAAAAGCGCGCGCGGGCAATCCAAAGAGAATTGATTCGCTGGCATTGGCATCAGGATGACGATGGCAGGCGGCTGCTAATCGCTGCCAATGACGACGACAAACAATCGAGAACACTCTATAACTATCTGAACTGGCTGCAGAAAAATAAAGACCAGGAAGAACTCAAGCGATTGCTATACGTGGGTGTGACCAGAGCCAAGGTTGCGGCCTATTTAACGGCCTCAATTGATTTGGGCGACGAGGAGGGACTTCCCGAGGGGGTCTCCGGTTCGCTGTTGCGACTGCTCATGTCAACAGAGGTCGCATCCAGCCGCGTCACCATTCAGTCAACTGTGGACCAACCATTCCGGGAAGACCCCAATGCTAATGGATTCGAGCGGCAATCCAGCCGGTACCGCCTGACGCTGAACGCGCAAAGAGAGATGCAGGCCCCTGCCCGCGAGGGTACTGAGCAGCCACACATCGCCGATACCACAACAGCCAATACTCTGCCGCCGCTCTCTCTGGCAGCCGATAATCGAGTAGAGCGCATTATTGGCGTGGTGGCGCACCGAGCGCTGGAACTGGCTGCGTCAGAGGAGTCGCTCCTGAGCGCGCAGGATCCGCAGGTGCAGGCGTGGATCGATCACAATCTCTCACATTATGCGCTCGCGCCCCAATCCGCGGAGCAGGCAAAAGCCAGACTCTCCAAGCTTTTGGAGCATGCGCTGAACTGTGAAACAGGCCGCTGGATTTTGGGTGCCCAAATTGATGCACAGTCAGAGCTCGCGATCAGCCGTGTGGAGGCAGGAGAGGTCAAAAACTACGTCGTTGACCGCACTTTCCTTGACGAGCGAGAAGGCGTGAGGTGGGTTATTGACTATAAGACAAGCGAACCGATGGCCGGCGAAACAGTAGCGGATTTTGAAGCGCGGGAATGTGACGCGTATCGAGAACAGCTTAAAAACTATGTAGAGCTGATAGGCGGGATCAAATGGGAAGTCGAGGCGCCGATCAAAGCGGCACTCTACTTTCCCGCGATACAGCACCTCAGCGTATACGAATAAAAAACCCGGCTTTCGCCGGGTTTTTGGATATGAATCAGACGCTAGCCGCGCTGATTAAACTTCCTTCAGAGAGAGCACCAGTGCTTCGGTGAAGACGACAACAACGGCATCGCCCAGGCGAACGTTGTCCAGCTTCTCCATTTCTACGCCGCCAATCGTGTGCATACGGCCACGCGCATCCTTGATCATCACGTTGCCATTGCGATCCATGGCTTCAATCGTGCAGACCGCGCGAATCAGTCGGGCCGCGCCCGCCGCAGTCATCTCAGATTCGTCCGCAGTGCGGCCCATCTCACCCAGAACGACCCAGGGGTTGGCTTCTTCTTCAGCGCTGGGCGCACGCACCTCAGCTTCGATAGAGGCCACGTAATCCGCAATGATGGTATCGCCGGGCACGATCTTCGAGAGGTCCACGCCATCTTCGCGCGCAGACAGCGTGACGAAATTACCGGCAGGGCCACGGACAACGACTTCCCGGGTTTCCATGTCTACCGCGATGACCTCGCCCTCTACCTCGGCGACAATCGCGCGCGCGCCAGAGGCCCAGACGACGTCATCCCCCATCTGCTCAGCTGCCACAGCGTGGTCGCCACCCTCGTGATGACCCGCCAGCGCCACTACGGGCATCAATGCCAAAGCGGTGACAATGGAGAAAATCGTTTTAATCAACATCTTCATTTTCAAGTTTCCTTTTCAACGTAAACGCGATCAGGCCAAGCCCTCACGCAATGCGAGGCGGCAAGATACCGCAATAAGACGAGGGCGGAAAGTTCTCAAAGTGACGCTAATCAGGCGCTTAAGCGGTGTTTTTCCACTCTCGGACGGCGGTAAAGATGCCATCCGCCGTGTCCTCTGCCAGTTTCCCTGCCGTTTTGAGGGTTTCCCTGACTTCGGGGCTGTCCCAGCGGAGAAAAGGGTTGCAGGCCAGTTCGTCACTGATACGAGAGGGCACTGTCGGCTCATCATTCGCGCGCTTACTCTCACACGCACTCAAAAACGCGCTCAATGCGCTGTTTTCGGGCTCTACCAGACGGGCGAACCGCAGGTTAGCTAGGGTGTATTCGTGCGCACAGAAGATCAAGGTCTCCGGGGGTAGGCCACGCAGTTTTTCCAGCGATTCCCGCATTTGGGGAGGCGTGCCCTCGAATACGCGCCCGCAGCCGCCCACGAACAAGGTATCGCCACAAAAAAGTGCCTGCTCAGCGGGGCTGTAATAGGCGATATGGTCCAGAGTGTGACCGGGAACGTTCAGGACCGAAAAATCAACGCCCAATACCGATACGGTATCTCCCTCTGCCACGATGTGGTCATAGGGGCCGGCGGGGCTATCCGGTGGCCCCCAGACCTCACACCCCGTCTCTGTCTTCAGAGCATCGACCGCACCTGTGTGATCATAGTGATGGTGAGTGACCAAAATTCCGGAGAGCTCAATGGCAGCAGCCTCTAAAGCCGCCAGCACCGGTCCCGGCTCCCCAGGATCCACAACGAAAGCTTGATTGCTGCGCACAATCAACCAGATGTAGTTGTCGCTGAAGGCTCGAATCGGCGATATAGTCAACATCTTCATTGAATAACCGGCTCCTGTGGTGCCCAGAGGCTACCCTGTGGCAATGAGCGTGACCAGCCCCATGACAGAAGAAGCGAACCGTCACAACGACCTGTCCCGCTGGTACCGGGATAAAAAGCTAGGCCAGCGGCTCACAGATCAGTTGACCGAGGCGTTGAACGAGTCACTCGAGCAGGTGTTCGGTTACCACATGCTGGTGACCGGAGCCGACATGGGTCTCGAATTGAGCCGAATCGGCAAGACACAGCGTTTATTCAGGTTGGTAACGCGGGCCAACGCGGATCAGCCCCTTCAAGCCGTGCTGGGTGCGAGTCATGAACTGCCGTTTGCGACGGATTCATTAGACGCGCTGGTGCTGTGCCATACGCTGAATACGTCCTCGGTCCCCCACCAAACCCTCCGGGAGTGTCAGCGCGTACTGGTGCCGAACGGCCACTTATTCGTGATCTCGTTTAATCCCCTCAGTATCCGTGGGGCAGCCAGCGGGTTGCGCAGGTGGCTTGGCCGGGGGCGCAGGCGCACCAAGAGCGTCAGTGGCCGGCGCCTAGGTGATTGGCTATCGCTGCTTGGGTTCTCCCACGCAGAACCGCTTTATTTTGCGAGTTTCGCGCCTCTAGGACGAGGACGGGTGGGTCGCCTCATGGATCGATTCGACCGTTGGCTGGTGAGAGTCAATGCGCCAACAGGAACCGCCTACCTTCTGCATGCCCGCAAGCGGGTGGCAGCGCATCTTGATTCGGGCATCAAGGTGGAGAGACCCCGGCTCATTTCGATCCCTCTTGGTAAAGCACAGGAGGGGGTGCCGGTGCCTAGGCATGTCAGCCGATCCCAGCAGGACGGTGCTGAAACCACCTGATGAAGCAAGTCAGCGCCTTCACAGACGGAGCGTGTAGCGGCAACCCGGGCCCCGGGGGCTGGGGCGCGGTCCTGCAGTTTGGCGATCACGAGCGAGAGCTCCATGGTGGCGCCG
>JAAEZV010000205.1 GCA_018222695.1 Gammaproteobacteria bacterium | reverse complement strand
ATAACCTTGCTGTGCAGGCGCAAACAGCCTGAAGAGACAGGGAAGCAAGTCACCATGAAACAACGGAGAGATGAAATGGATGTTGTCAACGAGAGAGCGCTGGTTTACATGGCCGTGTTGTTTGTCTGCAGTGCCGTGGCGGTATTCGCCGGGCCAGCCAGAGCAGCGGCCACCTTTGGATTTGTCACGGCGTCGGTGGAAGGCGCTTATTGGTTGGGCCGGAGCTTGGCGGGTCGCTACGTGAACCCCAGTCAACCGGTATCAGCTGTGGAGGTGGAAGAGCGCTATGCGAGTTGATTCGAGGGTAATGAAACGGGAAGTGAGTGTGGCGCGGGCCAGAATGATTGGCGCGATGGTGGCAGGTGTGTTGCTGATGGCAGGTTGCGGCATGGTGACCGTCGTCAGCGAAGAGGCACCCAGTGACTACGCTCTTTGTGTGGAAAAGCGCGAGGCAGGTGGCGTGTCACCTGAGCTTGCAGCGCTCGACTGTGCCGAGATGGCAGAGCGAGCGGGTAACGAACTGGTTTAAAAGGAGAGGGACATGGGCATTTTTTCAAGAATATCCGATATCGTGAATTCCAATCTGAATGCGCTGTGTGACAGCGCCGAAGATCCGGAAAAGATGATTCGTCTGATTATTCAGGAGATGGAAGACACGCTCGTTGAGGTACGGAGTGCATCAGCGCGGGTGATCGCCGAACAGAAAACCGCCTCGCGCCGACGTGATCGTATCGCCGCCGAGGTCACCGCCTGGGAAGACAAGGCCAAACTGGCGGTCTCCAAGGGGCGCGATGATCTGGCCAAGGCGGCACTTCAGGAGCGCCGTGCTGTGGAAGATACGCTGAGAGTGGTGGAAGACGAGCTGACCGCCTCTGGCGAGCATATTGGTCAGCTCAATGAGGAGATCGGCCAGCTGCAGCAAAAACTCGACGACGCCAAGGCCAAGCAGAAAACCATTTTGCTGCGCGCCAAAACGGCCAGTTCCCGAGTGCAGGTGAAAAAGCAGGTGCAACGCGACGAGCTGGATAATGCCTTTGCCAAATTCGAGCGTTTCGAGCGCAAGGTCGATAACCTCGAAGGGGAATTGCAGGCGATGGATCTCGGGCGCGATACTGCCTCCAATCTGGCAGCAGAAATTGACGCCCTGGGCGAAGACGACTGGCTGGACGAGGAGCTCCTGCGCATCAAGGACTCGATGGCAGAGGCAGGGCCTGCGCCATCTGACGATGCCGAGCCCAAAAAGGCATGACCATAGCTGTCATAATCGAACCCGAAGGAACAGGGGCTGAGCGCAACACGCGCGCAGTGATCAACAGGGAGGGGAAATGAACCCGTTTGAGATGTTATTCGTGCCCATGGTGCTGTTTATGGTGATCGTGGCGCCCACGTGGATCGTTATGCACTACCGCAGCGTGAACCGGTCCAGTAGTCAGTTGAGTGAAGATGATCGGCAGGCGCTGGAAGAGATGTTAGTGGCAGTGGATCAAATGGCGGATCGCATCGAGTCACTGGAGTCGATACTTGAGGCTGATCACCCGAACTGGCGCCAGGAGCGTGGCGGCCAGACCAAGGAGGAGGTGTAAAGATGTCGAATCGTCAGCGCAGTTTTGGTGAAAGCCGTCGTCGCGGTTGGGGTATGGGTTTATATCGAAACCGCTCCGAAGGATGGATCGGCGGTGTCTGTGCAGGCCTCGCGGCGCACTGGGACGTGCCCAACTGGGTCGTCCGTCTCGCTGCGGTGGCGCTCTTGATGTTCACGGGCTCGCTCGCCTTTTGGCTGTATGTGATTGCCTGGGTGGCGATTGCGCCGAAGGCATCGCGATGGTCCGACCTTCCTGAGGAGGAGGTGGACATCGAGATGGAATACGACGAGGATCGCCACACTTACCGTCGCAAAACCGTATTTCGTTACACCGATGCGCCCGCTGAAAGGGTTCGCAAGGCGAAAGAGCGGGTGGCCAAGGCTGCCAGCCGCATTGAGGCGATGGAGCGCTATGTGACGTCCCGACAGTACGACCTCAATCGGGAATTCTCCAAGCTCTGAGATTCGCTCATAATGGCGGGATGCAGTTGTTATTTTCTCATGCCAACGGTTACCCGCCGGATTCCTATCGAGTACTGCTGGCCAGCCTAAGTGAAAGTCTCGGCGCACCGGTCAGCACGCATGCTCACAGGCCACTGGTATCCGATTCGCCCCCGCCCACCTTTCTATCGTGGCAAACCTATGCCTCGGATCTGATTGAGCGCATCGAGGTCGACGAGCACGGTCCGGTATGGCTGATCGGCCATTCGATGGGAGCAGCCTCGGCAGTGCTGGCCGCGGCCCGCAGACCCGAGCTTTTTGCGGGCATCGTCGCGCTAGACCCGGTGCTGGTGCCAACCCGCATCTGGTTTTGGGCCAGAGTGTTCTCTTTCTTCAAACCCGATGCAGTCCCCATAGTGAAACGCGCACTCGCACGACCGCATGTGTTCGAGAGTAGTGACGCGGCGTTTGACTTCTATCGAGGCAAAAGAGTGTTTGCCGGGGTCAGCGACACGGTACTGATGGACTACGTTTCGGCTGGCCACATTGCGCAGCCCGATGGCGGCGTCACACTGCGTCACAGCGGTGCCTGGGAGGCCTGCATTTATCGATCTGTGCCGAGGATGACCGGCGCCCTGAAAGCGGTGGCGTGCCCAATGCTGATCGTCGCGGGTGAAGCCTCAGATGTGTTGAATGCCGAGAGGCTCTCTTGGGCAAAAGCGATCAACTCGACGGTGGAAGTCCAGTCGTTGGCGGGCGGGCACTTGCTACCCCTGGAGGCGCCGGAGGCCTGCGCCAATGCCGCGGCGGACTTTATACGTCGGCACTGATCCAGCACTAGGCGGCCTTAATCCTGCGCTATGCGGCCCCGATGGGATGTGGCTGCGCAAAAGTGCGGTAGCGAATGACATTGGGTTGTGTGTAAGGTGGCGACCCGGCTTTAGGCAGACATGCCAACTTTGAATGGATGCGATGAGTAATAACCCGGTCACAACCCGATGGGCAGATCTTGACGGCCAACTCTTCTTTCCTCGAGAGCTCAGCTGGCTTTCCTTCAATGCGCGTGTGCTGCAGGAGGCCCAGAATCCGGCCGTTCCGCTGATTGAACGCGTGCGCTATCTGGGTATTTTCTCCAATAACCTCGACGAGTTTTTTCGTGTTCGCGTGGCGGAAGTGCGCAGGCTTATCAGTGTCTCCAAAGGGCCACAGCGCCAGAGTGCAAAGGACCTGTTGCAGTTGATTCAGAAGGAAGTGGTATCGCTACAAAAAGAATTTGATGCGATCTATGCCGCGCTAATGAAAGAACTGCATCAGCAGAAGATCTATCTCATCAACGAAGGGCAGCTTGACGAAGGGCAGGCGGCCTTTGTGCAGCAGTATTTTAGAGAGACAGTTCTGCCAGAGCTCGAGCCCATCTTGCTTGAGGAGGCGCTGGCGATCCCCAATCTCGCAGACGAGTCGCTGTATCTCGCTGTCATGATTCGAACGACAGAGGCGGTGCGTTTTGCGGTGCTGGAGGTGCCGTCACAGCAGCTGGGTCGTTTTATTGAAATTCCCCGTCAAAAAGGTCGCCGCAGAGGAACGGTCTACATTACTCTGGACAACGTGATTCGAGCCTGTTTGCCTCAGGTGTTCCGGGGTGTCTTTAAGCTGAAATCAGTCGCCGCCTACTGCTTCAAGTTCTCCAGGGACGCGGAATTGGAGCTCGATCCCTCCATCAACGAAAGCCTGATTGAGAAGATGGCTTCGAGCCTCAAGCAGCGGCGTCGAGCCGACGCAGTACGGTTTGTCTATGACAAAACTATGCCTGAGGCACTGCTCAATGCCCTGCGAAAAAGTTTTGGCTTCGGGCGCTACGACAGTTTGATTCCCGGTGGCCGGTACCATAACTCCAAAGATTTTCTGTCCTTCCCCAATCCGGGGGGCAAGGCGTTGGAATTCAAGCCCCACACTCGTATTAAGTTGCCGGATCTCGATGACCCGGCCAGTATTT
>JAAEZV010000204.1 GCA_018222695.1 Gammaproteobacteria bacterium | reverse complement strand
CCACCAACCCAGTGGGCCTTACAACTTGCTCCACTGTTTGCCCTGCATGATCGTCTTCGTAAGGCCCCGGCGTGGCGGAAACATAGATGGCCTGCGGGCAGAGCAGCTCCCACTCCTCAAACTTGAGGGGCCGGTTATCCAGCGCGGAGGGAAGGCGGAAACCGTATTCAACCAGCGTCTCTTTGCGGCTCCTGTCACCGCGATACATTCCGCCAATCTGCGGGATAGTCACGTGTGACTCATCGACCAAAACAAGCGCGTTATCGGGGATGTACTCAAACAACGTCGGAGGCGCCTCACCCGGCGCGCGTCCGGAGAGGTACCGGGAGTAGTTCTCGATGCCCTGGCAATAACCGAGCTCGCGAATCATTTCGACGTCATACCGGGTGCGCTGCTGAAGTCGCTGGGCTTCTAATAGCTTCTCCAATTCCTTGAGTTGCTTGACCCGCTCCTCCAGCTCCGCCTCAATCAGGTCCACCGCGCCCAGCATGGTGTCCCGCGAGGCCACGTAATGCGTCTTGGGGAAAATGGTGACCCGGGGCAACCGCTCCTCGATCGCGCCAGTCAGCGGATCAAAGGTGTAAATGTTCTCGATCTCCTCGTCAAAAAGCTCGACACGAATCGCCAATTCGTCCGATTCGGCGGGGAAGATGTCGATTAGCTCGCCGCGAACCCGATAGGTACCCCGCTTGAAATCAATATCATTGCGGCTGTACTGAAGCTCAGCGAGCTGCCTCAGAATGCCTCGCTGGTCGATAATTTCACCCCGGGAGAGGTGCATGACCATTTTGAAATAGGACTCGGGGTCGCCCAAGCCGTATATCGAAGAGACGGTGGAGACGACCAGGCAGTCCTGACGCTCAAGCAGCGCCTTGGTCGCAGAGAGCCGCATCTGCTCAATATGATCGTTCACCTGCGCATCCTTCTCGATGTAAGTGTCGGAAGACGGCACATAAGCCTCGGGCTGGTAGTAGTCGTAGTAGGACACGAAGTACTCCACCGCGTTGTTCGGGAAGAACTCCTTAAACTCACCATAGAGCTGCGCAGCCAGCGTTTTGTTGTGCGCCATAACGATGGTGGGGCGCTGCAGCGCCTGCACCACGTTGGCCATCGTGAAAGTCTTACCCGACCCGGTAACGCCGAGCAGGATCTGCGAGGCGAGACCAGACTGCACGCCCGCAATCAATTGCTCGATCGCAGCGGGTTGGTCACCCGCTGGCGCGTAATCGGACTGTAATTCGAAGGGTCGGCTCACAGAGGAGAGGATCTTGCAAAAGCGCAAGGATAACGGATCTTGAGGATGGGCGAGATTTACCTGATCTGCGGTTGACTGGCCGAAAACCGGATGTGTACACTTCGCACCCTCTTCGGAGACCCTTCCGCCTTAGCTCAGTTGGTAGAGCAACTGACTGTTAATCAGTGGGTCGCTGGTTCGAGCCCAGCAGGCGGAGCCATATTATGAAAAGCCGCATTCTGTGCGGCTTTTTTATGGCCGTTGTATGAGCGGTTTAGAATGCCCGAGAGACCTGCCTGCGAAAGCCAAATGAAGAATGAAACCAGCACGGGACTGCTAGCGACACTTTTGCTGCTCTATAACGGCCAGGTCTGTCTTGCAGCTCCTCTGTGGAGTGACTTCAGTGGCGCTTACGTTGCAGGAAGGGGCTTTACGCTTGATCCCGATCAGCAGCGCACCGTGAGCTTGGAATATGCCTCGGGTTATACCTGGGGAGACACCTTTACCTACCTCGATACCACCTTCTTTCGCGGCGATGAGCGCGCCTATTCACTTTTTGGAGAGACGGCGGCGCGGTGGTCGCTGATGGAGTCTGATGAAGACCGGCCACAGAAGGTACTGACAGATGTGCTCGTCTCCACAAGCCTCGAGTTTGGCTCCGGTACGGTCGAAACCTTCACGCTCGGACCCTCAGTCGATCTCAACTTGCCAGCTTTTGATTACCTGGCTCTCGGCCTGATGCGTCGAGAAAGCCTGAACCGAAGCGGATTCAACAACAGCGATGGATGGCAATTCGTGCCCACCTGGTCGCTCACCATCCCGGTCGGTCGTTCAGAATGGGTGATTGATGGATTCGCCAAGTGGATCTTTGCCACCGATCACAGCGACTACCACCCCAACTTTCAATTCAATCCGCAGATCAAATACAACATCGGCAAGCACCTGTCCGGCGCGGATAGGCGAGTGTATTTAGGGGTTGAGTACTACTACTGGTCGAACAAGTACGGCGTCAAAAGCTCACCGGCTGTAGACAGCGACCAGCACGCGGTCAGCTTTCTCGCCAAGTACCATTTTTAGACCCGAGGTCTCAGGCCTCCGCCCCATCTGAGGAGGCGTCTTCGGACTCGTCGGACGGAGCGTCTTCCTCGACTCCAAGTGCTTCATCGGTTTCGCAAGCAATAGCTGGCAACACATCGATCTCCCCAGTAACTTCCCAAGTGGGGACTTTATTGTCGAAACCTGTGTATCGAAGCGTGGCGTCGCCACTCAGCACCACCTGCAGCGCGCGTCGGCGAATTTCTTTTTCGCCTCCGGCAGCAGAAATGCTGAAGGTCTCCTTCGGCCGAAAGAGGAACACCTGCACCGGCTCACCCAAAGACACCTCTTTGTCAGCGCCTTTGTCAGACGCAAAAACACTGCCGAGGTAGTGCTTGGCGCCGGGAATATCGTTGTAACCCGGGCAGCCTTCACTGGCATCGAAAAATTTAAACTTGCTGTTAAAGGCGCCGCCCTCGATCGAAACCCGCAGCGTGGCGGTCTCTGCAGACACGCTCAGGCTCGTCATCGTTGTCATACCAATCAGCGTGGCTATCGCCCATCTCGCCAGCCTTCTCAATGCCATATTCCTTTCACCACTCATTCAGCTTGCACCAACAAACTTAGTCTAGCGCGTTCGTTAAAAATGTCAGTGGGCTTTGTCATGCTCTGCTGATTCCCTGAACCCGCGTAAGCGCCGCGTTACGTGCGCGTGATCATAGCTATCGGTAGACTCTCCATCCAGTGGGGCGTCATATCAAGGAGTACTGTGTGGAAACCATTTCTTGGCAGGATTTTGAGCAGGTCGACCTGCGGGTCGGCACCATCGTCACCGCTGAAGTCTTTGCGGAGGCACGCCGAGCCGCCTACATCCTTCATGTCGACTTTGGTCCGGAAATTGGCATATTAAAGTCGAGCGCCCAGATTACCGACCTTTACCAGCCTGAAGCCTTGGTGGGTCAGCAGGTGATTGGCGTGGTGAATTTTCCGCTCAAACAGATTGGCCCGATCCAATCCCAATGCCTGATCACGGGTTTTCCGCAAGCGGATGGATCTGTTGTATTGATTCAGCCGGAGCGGAATGTAGAAAATGGTTTGAAGCTGGCCTGAATCTGGCAACTGGCCATTAAGCGTCCCGGCCGCTCAGGCGCCATAGCACGCCAGAAACTGCTCCACCCGCTCCGCATCTTCCTCGCTATGGGTGAGTGATGAGCAGAGGTTCACCAGCGCCAACGGGGCTCGAGCGGTCTGCTCATAGCAGGCGGTCGCCAGACCCGCTTCACCCACCCACTCGGCAAGGAGCTCCGGACTGACCGCGCCCGCCTCGGGCACCAGCGTGAACTGTGCCAGATTGTTGAGCGCCTTAAGCAATTTGGGCCCGACCATCTGTGGTGCGATATGCGCTTCATCGGCGCGCTCAATGATGGACTCAGACAAATAGGCTAAAAAACCGAGCACCGGTGACGCAGCCCTAAAGCCCATGAACGCATTGTGGGGAGACTGATAGGCGCGCCAGGCCCCCTCTGTCGTCCGCTGAACCCAGCGTTCCTCGCCAAAAATCGTATGCTCTGAATCGGGCACGCACCAGTCGGGGTCAACTACCAGTGTGTCGGCATCGATCCACACCACCAAACCGTCGCGCGCCGCCAGCTCCGATTCGATCCAGCGCAGCCGCGCCAAATCAGCCAGTATCGGGGTCCGATCGTGAAGCTTGGCGCGTAACTCAGGCGTCACCCAATCAAAGAGCTCGTCACCGGTACAGTGATAGCCGTATCCCTGCCGCC
>JAAEZV010000203.1 GCA_018222695.1 Gammaproteobacteria bacterium | reverse complement strand
ACACCAGATAAAGAATGGAATCCATGGTCTCAGCATCGGTGACGGTTGCCAGCATCTCCGGGCTCATAAACTCAGCGAACTCCTCCCTGCGCACCGCGCCAATGGCCTGCCGGGATGTGATGGTATCTGCATCCAATCCCGTCAGTTCTTGCGCCCGCTCAAACCCGCCGGGCCCTGTCATCGCCTCGACCGATTCCTGCACGCTGTAACGATCGGCCTGCCCAGGATTGGGGATTCCCTGGGCGGTAATGGTGCGACTCAGGTGGTCGCCAAACACGTCATACTGGGAATTATCGCCGCCGGTAAAAGACAATATCTGCGGATGGGTTTGAATCGCGTGGTAAGACTCGATGAAGGCCTCCATCGCAATCTTCCAGTTGCATGCAATCTTCTTTTCAACGTGGAGCGAAACGTAACGATCTTCGGGGGTCCAGCGCTGAAAATGCTCGGTCAGTACCGAGGTGTATTCTTCAAAGGGCGGCGCCTCCAGGTCCATATTGATGAGCACCCAGCCACCCCAAATGGTCACCTGCACTTCCGGCAGCGTCAGCTCTGCGAGCTGAGCCTGGTCAAACTCCCAGTCGCAGTAGGCTTCCTTGAAGCTGCCATCCAGATGCCAACAGAAACCGTGGTAAGGGCACCGCAACTCGCGGCTGGTGCCTTTACCTGACTTGAGCGCGCGGCCCCGATGCAGACAGGAATTGTGGAACCCTTTCAGCTCGCCTGATTCAGTGCGAACTAGCAGGATGGAATAGCGGGCAATGTCATAGACATAGTAGTCACCGGCTTTCGTTAACGCCGTCTCGCGACAGACCATCTGCCACACCTTGGGCCATAGGTGCTCAACTTCTTTCTCAAATACGCCGCGATCAGTCCACACGTCCGTGGCGATGATGTCGTTGGCGATGTTGGGCTGTGTATCCAGACGCAAAGCGTCCGGAACGCTGACCGCCTCCTCATTCAGCAGTTCCTGATAGCTCGGAAAAACAGGCTTGTTCATGGGTTACTCCACAGCACGGCACATCGTTGGCGTCACGCCACTTTATCAAAGGAAATGTGCAGATCCATCAAGCCGCGCAACAATACATTCGGGTGGTGCTTGAGCGAATTTTTCCCCTCTACCAACGCCCAGTTATCGGTGCGTCGCAGCAACGTTGTCATGGCAATCTGCAGCTCGGTTCTCGCCAGCTGCGCACCCAGACAGAAGTGGGTTCCCTGACCGAACGCCATATGGTTATCAGCATTCTCCCGATCAACCTGCATGGCGCCGGCGCAAGGAAAGACCGACTCGTCACGATTCCCCGCAGCAAAACGCACCATCAGGAAGGACCCCTCGGGAATGGCCACGCCATCGATTTCCGTGTCCTCCGTCGCGCGCCGCCACATCCCTGAGGTTGGCGTCTCCAGTCGCAGAATCTCCTCGACCGCGGTAGGTATCAGATCGGGATTGACCCGCAGCTTTGCCTGTTCCTCGGGGTTTTCAATCAGCAACACGACGCCCCCGGCGATCGCGTTAGTCGATGTCTCGTTTCCCGCCACCAGTATCTGCTGAATCATGCCCAACGCCTCTGGCTTGGTCAGCAAACGGCCCTCATCAATCGTGTTGTTGGCGAGATCAGAAATGATGTTGTCTTCAGGGTGATCTCGCATGCGGTCAATAAGATCCGCAAAGTAATGCTGAAACTCCACAATGTCTTTAGCGTTCTGGATCTGTTGCTCCTCATCGGCGAGGCGGCCCAGCCTCGATGTGGAGGCGTCTGACCACTTCTTCAGCAAGGCCAGCTCGGAGCGTGGCACACCCAGCTGGTCAGCGATGACATAAATAGGCAAGGGCACACAGAGACGGTTAAGCAAGTCCACCTCCCCGTCGTCAATCCACTCGTCAATCAGCTGATCGGCAATGGCCTGAATATCTCCGCGCATGCCCTCGATCCGCTTATTGGAAAACACCTTGTTCACCAGATTGCGATAGACCCGATGTCTGGGAGGATCCTGGGTCAGCAGGGTTTCGACCATCTCGTATCCCTGCTCGTAGATAGCGTTGACGTCCTCGTTGGAGGAGCCGGCATTCAGTAGCGCACTAAAGCTACTTGAGAACCTTGCGGGATCACGAATGATCTCCCGAATGTCGTTGTATCGGGTCACAACAAACACGTTGGTACCGGGCATTTGCCATACAGGGGCTTCATCCTGTAACTGCTGATACACACTGAACGGACACTCCTGGACTTCCGGACTGAAGAAATCCAGCTCTGCAAGATCTACGCGGCTCATGACAGCGCCTCCTGTAAAATCAATTCTGCGGTGGGGAAAGCATCTTCGGTAAGCGCTTGGCGCTTCGCCTCAACAAACGCGGCAAAATCCCCCACCACTATCTGCCACACAAAATAACGCTCCGCCCCCTCAATCTCCATAGCAAAGGGCGTAAAACCCATCGGTACGTAGGCAAAAGCGTCGCCAGCTGCAGGGAACAGATGCTCGCGCTGAAAAGTCTGCACCGCTTCACTCTGCGCCACCGGCACCATATCGAAAAACGCGACCGCGGGCTGCGTGATGGCCAGACGCCGCAAAAACTCAGCGGGGAAGAGCCCTCCCGTCCAGCGGGCATTGATCTCGGTCACGATCACCTCGTCGCCCGAGACGAAGTAGTCGATACCGCAATTAATGCCTTCTTCGGCGACATGGCCATGGTCGCGGGCGTAGGCCCCCACCTGCATCAGCACTGCCTTGTGGGCCTCCGGCACCTCGAGCTCGGGTGAAATATAGTTACCCACCCACTTTCCGCCGGCAAACAAAATTTGACGGACGTTACTGATACTGACGTCCTGCGGGGTGATCGTCAGATCCACCGTCATCTCCCGCCACTGACTGATGTCCAGTTTTTCCTGCAGCAGAATCTGCACAGCGTCGTCATATTCCACAATCTGATCGAGGCAGTCAGCGACAGAATCCACTGCAAAAACATTGCGGGACCCCGCGAGCCCCAACAACTTAACCATCACACCGTTCGGCAACTCCGAAAACATACGATCGGCCTCTCCTTCCCGAATCGATCGCTTGGAATACACCTCGGTCCGGGGCACCGGCAGACCGGCTTGGGGCGCGTGTTCGGCAAAGTGCAGCTTGGAGTTGACGTTTCGGCTCACCGCCAATGCCTCAGGATCCTGATGCAGCGGCTCGTTACTGCCGCTGATCATATAGAGGTTAGTTAAATCGACCTCCGGCAAAGAAGCGGCAACGCTCTCGTAGTAGCCATCAAGGGGGTGGAACTGCCACTGATCCTCAGGTATCGAATCGAGGCCCATGGCGGAGAACATCTCACTGTAGTGACCCAGCATCTCGCGCCATGACGGGTCCGTAAATGGGGCGCCCAACGCGACATGGTCATTTTTTTTACCGAGGCCCACCAGTGCGACCTGTAATGCGCAGGTGAGCACCTGATTCTCCTGATGATCAACCTGCTGTTTTGGCGTGAGGCTGGACAGGTCGTGATGCAGAGAGCAGTCGTCACCCGCCATCGCATACAACGTCGACGCGGACTGCTCAGGTATGAAGCTTCCCACTTTCATATTCTGGTCCCTAAATTTGGCGTTTGTTTTTATGACGAGGCTATTTAAACATTTGTCAGACTGGGTTGTGTCAGTCTGACCGCAAAACTTCGGTCCTTATCAGCCTCGACAATCAGGATCTTATCCTCAGGAAAATAGGTCTGCCGTCTGCCCTGCCTCAGCCTCGCCGAGAGCTACTGGCTCAATCAAGTCGCTGTCGTCATGCCGGGTGTTACCGACCCGCGACGACACAGGATGAAACGAGATCTCTAGTGACGGCAGTCCCTCGGGTGATTGTGCGCCATTGAGCCACAAATTCAGATGTTGCTCGTCCAGCAGCACGGGCTGCCTGTTGTGAATTTCTGCTAGTGGCTCGGTCGCGCCCTGAGTGATCACCGCACAGCCGATGCCGGGCTGATAAACGCCCGCCATATAGAATAAATCTCCGCCACGGTGGTGGTACCAAGGCTGCTTTCTTGACCCAACACGCTGCCACTCATACCAACCATCC
>JAAEZV010000202.1 GCA_018222695.1 Gammaproteobacteria bacterium | reverse complement strand
GCACGACACCAGGTGCAGGCCCAACAACTCAGCCAACAGCTGCAGCAACTTGTTCGACAACGGCTCAGAGACATGCGCTCAACGGTCACACATCAGGAAAAACTGCTGGCATCACTGGGTCCCGAGCAGACCCTCAGCAGAGGTTATGCAATTGTCACAGGCGAGAATGGGACGGTCATCAGACGTTCGACACAGGCCAAAACCGGCGACGCGTTGCGTGTGAGGTTGGGTTCAGGGGCCCTCACTACTACCGTAACAGGACACCCGGAGGATTGATCAATACTTTGCGGGCAACCGGGTATTGATCACGATGTGCCGACCTTCGAAACGAATATATTCGCCTATCGTCAAATCCTTGAGTATGCGCGCCACCATCTCGCGCGACGCACCCACCCGGTCAGCAATATCCTGCTGGGTCAGCTTCTCGGGAATGAACAACGTCCCATCGCCGCGCTCTTCCGCCAAATCCATGAGCACATTGGCCACGCGGCCATAGACATCCTGCAGCGCCAGACTTTTGACGTCTGCGGTTAGCTTGCGCACTCGGCCAGCCAGATTACTGATCAGCTGTTGAGTGATGCCCGGGTGATCCTCCAGCACGCCGGAAAAATCCTCCTTCATCACGATCCGGAATTCAGACTTTTCGACTGTGCGCACCGAAGCCGAGCGAGTGGAGTCATCCAGCAGCGCCAACTCACCAAAATAGTCACCCGGGCCAAGGGTATTCATGATGAATTCCTTGCCATTCTTGTCGCTGCAGTAGACCTTGACTTTGCCCGACTCAATCACAAACAGCGAATCGGCGGGGTCATTTTCATGAATCACGACGGTGTTCTTGGGGAATGCTCGGGTCGTACTGCTACCTTCAAGCGCCTTCAGCTCTTCGTCCGACAGACCATGAAATATTTCCACTTGATCTAACATAAGTGGTGTGCCTCATTTTCTCCCCAAGTTGGTGCGATACTACCCCATGAACCGCGTGCCGCCTATCCCCAAAGGTGACTGTGCCGCGCGATCGAGCGTTCATCGGTATACTTTGGGCGAGGGCTAACGAGGCAACCCTTTTGGCGGCAGAGACAAACCAACCAGATCAATGGGCCAGCCGGATTCTGGCTTCCGCCGGACCCCTGTTGGCCGCCGCGGCACGTCCTACGGTGACCATCGACGCCCCTATGGATAGTGATGTTGAAGCACTGCAGGAAGGCCTCGAGCGCATCCGCGAATTGCTAGCGTCGCCCTCTAGCGATATGAACCACGACCTGCTGAACCTGATCGGCGCGATCAGGGGTTATGCCGAAATGCTCTACGAGGATATCGCGCTGTTACATCCGGCGCTCAAAGAGACGCTGCCCGCCGTTTTATCTGCGGTGGACAGCACTCAAATCACGCTGGAAATGCCGGCCTCAGACGGCTCACCCCTGCCCCAAACCGAGGCACCGGGTGTCATTCTGGCGGTCGACGATATGCCCGAGAACCGAGAGCTCATCAGCAGGCTTCTATCGCGGGCAGGACATACCGTCATTTCCGCTGTGTCTGGCGAGGAGGCACTGGAGCTTCTCGAAACACGCGGGGTAGACGTTGTACTGCTCGATCTCATGATGCCCGGCATTGGGGGAGCCGAGGTGCTGCGGCGGATGAAGGAGCATGACGGTCTCCGTGCCACCCCGGTCATTATGATCAGTGGGCGCCAGGATATGGACCAGATCATTGCCTGTATTCAGTCTGGTGCTGACGATTACCTACTCAAGCCCTTCAACCCTGTTCTGCTTCAGGCACGCATCTCCGCAGGGATCGAGCGCAAGCGCTGGCACGACCGGGAAGAAGACTATCGGCACCAGTTGGAGCGCAATGAGCGCTTCATCCGACAGACCTTTGGCCGTTATCTATCGGACGACATTGTTGCTCAGTTACTGGAAGCACCCGAGGGGTTGGAGCTTGGCGGAGACCTGCGCGAAGTCACCATCATGATGTCTGATATTTGCGGATTCACCAGTCTGGCGGAACACCTGCCGCCGCCCCAGGTCGTAGCGCTGCTGAATGGCTACTTTGAGCAAATGACGGGCATTATTTTCGATCACGAGGGCACCATCGATGAGTTTCTCGGTGATGCCATTCTCTCCGTCTTTGGCGCGCCTAAACGGCAGGAAAATGACCCGGAGCGGGCCGTCCGCTGCGCGCTGGCCATGCGCGAAGCGATGACCGCCGTGAACGCCGCTAACAAAGCGGCGGGGCTACCCGAGCTTCAACACCGCATCGCGCTCAATACTGGTTCTGTCATTGCCGGGAATATCGGCTCGGAGCAGCGCGCCAAGTACGGCTGCGTCGGTCACGCCATGAACGTCACTTCCCGGATCGAAGGGCAAACCCATAACGACGAGATATTGATCTCTGATGCCACCCGGCAGGCGCTGCCCGATGATGTTTTTGACTTGGACGAACCCCGGGAGCTGGTCGTCAAGGGCATCGAGGATCACATCCTTGCCTACCCTGTGCTGGGCTTAAAGGCATGACACCGCCCGAACGAATCATCCTCCTGGTAGAGGACAACGAGGTGAATCGGGATATGTTGGTGCGCCGGCTGCAACGCGCCGGTCACAAGGTGGCGACCGCTGGAGATGGCGAGGCCGCGCTCACCGCTATGCGCGCGCAGCACCCGGCTGTTGTGCTCATGGATATGAATCTACCCGTCAAGGATGGCTGGACTGCGTGCCGCGAAGCACAACAGGACGCGTCGATTGCGGGGATCCCCATCATTGCGCTGACCGCGCATGCTATGGAGGAAGACAAACATCGAGCGCTTGAGGCGGGATGCAGCGACTACGCTACCAAGCCGGTCGACTTTCCCGATCTACTGACAAAGATCGCAGCACAACTCGATGCTCACCACTGAAGCCGTCTCGCAGCTGCGCCCGCGGCTCAGTCTGCGCGGCCGCCTCTATCTGTTTTCCGGCGCCATTCTCATTCTGTTTGCCATCAATGTCGGCACTTCACTATGGGGTAGCTTTGCGCGAAACGAGAGCTTGATCGCTTATCAAGAGGCGGTGACAGCAGCGCAACTGACGGCGGAGCTGGAACAGAATCTGCAGAACAAGCGCCAGCAGGTATTGGTGCTGGCTACGTTGAGAGAGACCACTGACGAGCCATTGGATGCCGCGGCCTTGGGCCAGGCCTTTGCGGACCTGGAGATCATCACCGAGCGTCTCAGACAATTGGGCGGTTTTGGGGGTGAGGAACTCGAGGCGTATTACCGACGACTGCACGACAGCATTACGGCACTGCTTGCGGAGTGGCGCCAATTTTATGACGGCTATAACGAGGCCACGCCACTTTCAGACGTTGAGTCTGCCGTCTCCTATAACGACACTCAGCAGCGCCTGCAGGAACTCGATCAGCGGCAGTCTTTTGTCGCGGTTCAGCGCGCCAACGCCATTGACGCCACGATCACCCTCACGGACCAGATTACTGTCATCGGGTTTATTGCCTCGATCGCCATTACGCTGGCGCTGGTGTTTGCCATGATCCGCAGCACCAATGCCTCGCTAACGCGCATGAAGCGCGGCGTGGAGCGCTTCGGTTCCGGAGACCTCACCTATCGCATCGACGCGCAGCGTGATTCAGGAGAAATTGGCGACCTGGCCCGGACCTTCAACGAAATGTCGACCAAATTGCAAACAGCGATCGAGGAGATGAATACGGCGCGCGCCGACGCTGACTCAGCCAATGCCGCCAAAAGTATGTTCCTCGCCAATGTCAGTCACGAACTGAGAACGCCGCTCAATGCCATCATCGGTTACTCGGAGATGCTCCAGGACGAGCTAGGAGATGGCGTGCAGATCGATCGCGAGCAATTTCATCATGACCTCGCCACGATCATCTTTTCTGGCAAGCAACTACTGACGCTGATTAACGATATTCTCGATCTGTCGAAAATCGAGACCGGCAAGATGCAGGTTAGCCGCGAGATTTTCAGCCCTGCGGGCCTTCTAGTTCAAGTGTGTGACGCGCTGTCACCGCTTCTTCTGCAAAATAATAATCGGCTGACGCTGGATATCGACAAGGGCAACATGCGCGATA
>JAAEZV010000201.1 GCA_018222695.1 Gammaproteobacteria bacterium | reverse complement strand
CGTTGGCGTCGATCAAGCCCTGCTGTAGCTCGTAGGCGCTGTCTGAAAGCACCGCAAGGGTGGCGAGCGCTGCCACCGCTGTGGCGATGACACGTTTTGTGATCAGTAGCGCACTTGCCGCGACCGTGAGCAGGTAAAGTAAGGGCAGCCCTGGGCCGAGCGGCTGGCCAAGCCGCACGAGAAAAGCCAGCAGGACGAGGTCAAGCAAAACGACCGCCAGTGGGCCACGATCGCCAGCCTCCGCGACCGGATTTAGGCGCCAATGCAGTATTAGCGCGCTGATCAACCAGACCACTGCGAGCGCGTTCAATTCGCTGGGGTGGCGGTCAAGCTCGATCGTACCGGTCGTCTGAGCGACGCCCAGACCGAGGATCACTAACGCCAGTACCGTCCGGTAAAGGTTGTACAAGGACAGCAATCGAGCGCTATCTGATCCCGCCCGACGCTGACCCGAAGTCGGGTCGGGGCGTGTGGCGGAGTTGATAGTGGTCTCGGTGCTCATAACCCCACTATATCAGCCGCTCCGCGCCCTGCGATGCTCTCCGGCGTGCCGCTCAGCGCCCGGGAAGCAAGGGCAACACCACCACCCGACGGGCGGGAAATACGGTAACCTTCGTCCCCCGGTTGTAGCCCATCCGGCGTGAGAAAGGATCCCGTGATGAAACTCTGCATGGCGCAGATCAATACGCTTGTTGGCGATATCGCCGGTAATACCCAGCGCGTGCTTGAGGTGAGTGCAGCCCAACGGGCAGCGGGCGCACAGGTGGTGGTATTTCCTGAGCTGACGCTGACCGGCTACCCACCCGAGGATCTTTTGCTCCGGGGCGATCTGCTGGATCGCACTGAGGCAGCGCTGGCAAAGCTTTGCGCTGAGCTGCCGGCAGATTTAACCGTGGTGGTGGGATACCCACGGGGGCAAGACGGTGCGCTGTTCAACAGTGCGGGCGTGATATCAGCAGGGAAACTGCTGGCCCACTACGACAAGCAGTGCCTGCCGAACTATGAGGTTTTCGACGAAAAGCGCTACTTTGCGGCCGGGGCTGAAGCCTGTGTGGTCGATATCGATGGGCTCGCCGTTGGCCTGACCATTTGCGAGGACATTTGGCACGCGGAGCCGGCCGCACAAGCCAAGGCTGCCGGTGCCGAGATGCTGATCAATATCAATGCGTCCCCCTTTCACCGCGGCAAGTCGTCGGAGCGGCTCGAGCGGGTAAAGTCCTGTGCTGCGACGCATGAGCTTCCCATTGTCTACGTCAATCAGGTGGGTGGGCAGGACGAGCTGGTTTTTGACGGCGGATCCTTTGCGATCGACGCGCAAGGCGAGCTCAGCGTCAGCGCGCAAACCTTTATTGAGGCCTTTCCTCTCGTTACGGTTGACCGGTCATCAGCGCCGCAGCTGGTCCCAGGTGACACAGCGGCAGACCGCGAAGATCTCGACGCGGTATGGCAGGCCCTAGTGCTGGGTATGCGCGACTATGTGGATAAAAATGGTTTCCCCGGGGTGGTGTTGGGTCTGTCCGGAGGGATCGACTCTGCCGTCACACTGGCGGTCGCCGTGGATGCACTGGGCCCCGAGCGGGTAGAGGCGGTCATGATGCCGTTTCGTTATACCGCCAGCATGAGCGTGGAGGACGCGGCGGAGGAAGCCAAGGCGCTCGGCGTGCGCTTTAGTAATCTGTCGATTGAGCCCTTGTATGAGGCCTTCATGACCGCGCTGGCGGATGAGTTTGCCGGTTTGCCCGCTAATATCACCGAGGAAAACCTGCAGGCACGTTGTCGCGGCGTTTTGCTCATGTCGATCTCCAACAAGAAAAATCTGCTGGTATTGACCACTGGTAACAAGAGCGAGTTGGCGGTGGGTTATTCCACTCTATACGGAGACATGGCCGGTGGCTTCGATGTCCTCAAGGACTGCCCAAAGATGCTGGTCTATGCGCTGGCGAGGCATCGCAACACGCTGGGTGAGTGTATCCCTGAGCGGGTGATTGCCCGCCCGCCCTCGGCGGAGCTGGCCCCTGACCAAAAAGATGAGGACAGTCTGCCGCCATATGAAGTGCTCGATCAGATCATCGAACTGTACGTGGAGCAGGACGCCTCGCGTCAGGAGATGGTGGCCGCAGGGTTCTCGCCGGAGGATGTTGAGCGTGTCGTGAGGCTTGTAGATCTCAACGAGTACAAGCGCCGGCAGGCGCCTGTGGGTGTCAGGATCTCGCGGCGCGCGTTTGGTCGTGATCGACGCTATCCCATCACGTGGGCCTGGCGCTCTTCCAGTTAAAGCGCCTGGTGCTGCGTGTCAGGATTTGGGGCGGTAGTTAAACTGAGGCGGCTCG
Source organism: Gammaproteobacteria bacterium (assembly GCA_018222695.1). GTDB lineage: Bacteria > Pseudomonadota > Gammaproteobacteria > Pseudomonadales > Halieaceae > Luminiphilus. The sequence goes on along the minus strand of JAAEZV010000201.1, from coordinate 1,759 downwards.
GGCGGATTAAATAACCCCAGCGTCGCTCGATTGATCCATGACCGCTGCAGTCCCTCCATCGTGTAGACGCTGTCGAAAGTGCAGCCCGACGCCAGATTGGGGTGGTCAGGGTAGTTCTCACACAGGACATCGATGGAGTCCTCGGCCAAATCGTTCAGACCCAACAACAGATAGGCTTGGGCCATGATGGCGAGCCCATCGGCCACGCTGGGCGTCTGCTGCATATGCTCGACCACATACTTGCCGCGGTTTAAAGCCGCCATGTAAGCGCCGCGGCGGAAATAATAGTTGGCCACGTGAATTTCGTTTCGGGCAAGCATGTTGCGCATGTGCACCATTCGCTGGCGGGCATCGGGAGCGTAAGCGCTGTCCGGATAGCGGGCCAGTAACTGAGAGAACTCGGCAAAGGCAATCTGGATATGGCTGACATCACGCTTGGTGTCGTCTGAAGGAATAAAGCGTGAGAAGAATCCGGGTTCAATGTCGTAGGCCGCGAGGCCCTTCATGTAGAAGGCATAGTCGACGCTTGGGTGTCGCGGGTGAAGCCGAATGAATCGGTCGGCGGCTTCGGTGGCCGCCTCGAACTCATAGGCGCCATAGTGGGCATACACCAGCTCTAATTGCGCTTGCTCGGCATAGCGGCCGAATGGATATCGGCTCTCAAGCATCTGCAGGCTGCGCACAGCGAGGCTGAAGTTTTCATTCTTCAGGTGCCTTTGCGCTTCCCGGTATAGCTGCTGCTCTCCGGAGTCGGCGATCAGATCGTCGTCATCGCCACCAAACCAGGAGCAACCCGAGGAAACAAGCAATACGCTGAGCAGTAAGCTGCGAGTTAACAATGTGCGGAAGGCCAAGAGCAGTCGTCCACCGTGGTACATTCTGGGCCAGTAGTGTAAACGCAACTGTGCGGGAGTCACAGCGCTTGGAAGAGGAAGTTTTAGCGGCCGAGGAGCCGCTATCTGCAAAGGTGCCCCCGGCGCTGCATGGCCAGCGCCTCGATGCGGTGGCGGCGGCGCTGTTCACCGATTTTTCTCGCAGCCGGCTGGCCGAATGGATTAAGGCAGGGCGTCTGCAACGGAATCAGTGTGCCGCTAAACCCCGTGACAAGGTCGCGGTAGACGACCTGCTGTTATTGACACCCGAGGCCGAAGATAGGGTGGAGTGGGTCCCCGAGAAGCTCCCTCTGACTATCCTGCACGAGGATGAGCATGTGATCGTACTGAACAAGCCTGCGGGGCTTGTGGTGCACCCGGCCGCTGGCCATCACAGTGGCACCCTCGTCAACGGCCTGCTGGCGCATGCCCCAGAAATGGCGGCACTGCCCCGGGGCGGCATTGTGCATCGTCTGGATAAAGACACCTCGGGGATCATGCTCGCGGCCCGGTCACCTTTGGCACATAAGTCCTTGGTGGCGCAGTTGGCGGATCGATCGGTCAGTCGTCTCTACAGCGCGGTCTGCCGCGGCACGTTTTCAGGTGGTGGCACAATTGATGAACCTATTGGGCGCCACCCGACTTCCCGAACCAAAATGGCGGTGGTGTCCGATGGTAAGCCCGCCGTGACTCACTACCGGATCGCACAGCATTTTGGGGCCCATACGCTGCTCGATGTCAGTCTTGAATCGGGTCGCACGCATCAGATCAGAGTGCATCTGGCGGCGCGTAAGCATCCGTTGGTGGGCGATCCCGTCTATGGTGGGCGCGCGACACGCCCTGCGGGCGCGAGCGAGCGGTTGCTGGCGACGCTGACTGATTTCTCC
>JAAEZV010000200.1 GCA_018222695.1 Gammaproteobacteria bacterium | reverse complement strand
CGTGAGAATGACGTCCTCACCTAATGGCCCAAAGGGCACGACAGCGTCGAGACGATTCCGGAATTCTGGCGTGAAAGTACGATTGATTGCCTCGATGGAATCAGTGGAGTGATCCTGCATGGAGAAGCCGATAGACCGTCGACTCACATTTTCTGCGCCGGCATTAGTCGTCATCACCAGGATCACATTACGGAAGTCGGTTTTACGGCCATTGTTGTCGGTGAGCGTGCCGTGATCCATCACCTGCAGCAGCAAGTTAAAGACCTCGGGATGCGCCTTCTCAATCTCGTCCAAGAGGACCACTGAGTGGGGATGTTTGTTCACGGCGTCGGTGAGCAGGCCGCCCTGATCAAACCCGACATATCCGGGGGGTGCGCCAATCAGACGAGAAACAGTGTGGCGTTCCATGTACTCAGACATGTCAAAGCGCAACAACTCGAGGCCCATTTGCAGTGCAAGTTGCCGGGTAAGCTCGGTTTTACCCACGCCCGTCGGACCGGCCAGCAAAAAAGAGCCGATCGGTTTTTGACCGCCTCGCAACCCTGCTCTCGCCAGCTTGATAGCCCCGACCATCTGCGACACGGCATCATCCTGCCCGAAGACGGTCATCTTGAGGTTACCCTCGAGCTTGCCCAGCAACTCCTTGTCGTCGCTGCTGACAGTCTTTGGGGGAATCCTGGCTATCTTGGCCACCACGGCCTCAATATCACCTGGCCCCAGCACCTTCTTGCGCTTGCTCGGTGACTGAAGCTGTTGAAAAGCGCCCGCCTCGTCAATGACGTCGATGGCCTTGTCCGGCAGGAACCGGTCCGTGATGTAACGTGCCGCCATTTCAGACGCGACCCGGAGCGCCTTGTCGGTATAGCGCAGCTTATGATGCGCCTCAAATCGCGACTTCAGTCCCTTCAGAATCTTGTAAGCGTCCTCCACCGAGGGCTCCAACACATCCACCTTCTGGAAGCGCCGGCTCAAGGCCTTGTCTTTGTCGAAGATGCCCCGGTACTCCGCATAGGTGGTGGATCCGACGCAACGCATCTTTCCTGATGCCAGCAGGGGCTTCAGCAAATTACTGGCATCCATCACGCCACCCGATGCCGCACCGGCGCCAATAATCGTGTGAATTTCGTCGATAAAGAGAATCGCGTGATCGTTCTCGCTGAGGTTGGCGAGCAGCCCCTTGAGGCGCTTCTCAAAGTCGCCGCGGTATTTTGTGCCCGCCAGCAACGCGCCTAAATCGAGGGAATAAACCACTGCCTCCTTGAGCGTCTCGGGCACTTCGCCATCGACAATCATCTTGGCGAGACCTTCGGCGATAGCAGTCTTGCCGACACCAGATTCGCCGACCAAAAGTGGGTTGTTTTTACGCCGTCGCGCGAGAATTTGGGCGACACGCTCAACCTCGGTCAAACGCCCGATGAGTGGATCGATATTGCCGGCCTCGGCCTCGGCGTTGAGGTTGGTCGCGTAGGCATCAAGCGGGCGCTTCTCTGCCCCCTCGTGATCTTCCTCTAAATCCGTGAGCGAATCTGTGCCATCGACGGATTCCTCTCCGTCTTTTCCGATGCCGTGGGTAATAAAATTCACCACATCGAGGCGAGAAACGTTCTGGGACTTCAGGAAATAAACTGCCTGCGACTCCTGTTCCGAGAAGATCGCCACGAGCAGGTTGGCGCCCGTGACTTCCTGCTGCCCCGAGCTCTGAACGTGAAAAACCGCTCTCTGTAGAACGCGTTGGAAGCCCAGAGTCGGCTGGGTGTCACGCCCGTCATCGGAATCCGAGAGCAACGGCGTGGTGGAATCGATAAATTCTGTCAACTCTCCCCGAAGATCGTCTAGGTCTACCTGGCAGGCCTCAAACACGGCCACGGCAGCAGAGTCGTCGAGCAGTGCGAGCAACAGGTGCTCCACCGTAATGAACTCATGGCGTCTGGCTCGCGCAGTGCGAAACGTCTCGTTGAGCGTATTCTCGAGCTCTTTGCTCAGCATTCAGTCAGTCCTCTTCGTCGTCGCTGGACGGTTCCACCTCACACAGTAGCGGATGTCCACTGTCACGGGCACACTGGTTCACCTGCGATGCCTTCGTGTCGGCAATATCCTGCGGATATATTCCACATACGCCCTTACCCTGCGTATGGACCGCCAGCATGACCTGAGTGGCCTTCTCCCGGCCCATACCAAAAAACTGCTCCAGCACCTGAACCACAAACTCCATCGGAGTGTAGTCGTCATTCAGGAGTATCACCCTGTAGAGCGGAGGTTTCTTGAGCTGCGGCTTGGCGGGCGCAACGGCGAGATCACCGTCGTCATGATCTTCTCTGTCAGTACCGGTACCACATAGGGGGGCAAAAACGGTGTCGCGGACTAATTCGTGCATGGCCTCAGTATAGTCCAACCAAGGAATTTTGGACCTCCCATTGCTGAGTTTCTGTCGCTTTTTGCTGACCCAGAGCAAGCTTTTAGCGTGCACACGCTACCGCCACCAACAGGCAGGCAATAAAAAGCCCGCTCGAGGCGGGCTCTTGAACAACTCAGGCACTTCACATGTGTGAAATAACGGCCTCACCGAATGCCGAGCAGGACACCAGCGTCGCCCCTTCCATCAATCGCTCGAAGTCATAGGTGACGGTTTTAGCCTGAATGGCTCCGTTCATGCCGTCGATGATCAGATCCGCCGCCTCGTTCCAGCCGAGGTGGCGAAGCATCATTTCCGCGGACAGGATAAGGGAGCCCGGGTTGACCTTGTCTTGACCGGCATACTTGGGCGCCGTCCCGTGGGTAGCTTCAAACAGCGCCACCGTATCTGAAAGGTTCGCACCCGGCGCGATGCCGATGCCACCCACCTGCGCGGCCAGTGCATCGGACAGGTAATCGCCGTTCAGGTTGAGCGTGGCCACCACACTGTAATCTCTTGGGCGAGTCAGCACCTGCTGCAGCATCGCGTCGGCGATGACGTCCTTGATCACAATGTCGCCGCCCGTGCGGGGGTTCTTGATACTCACCCAAGGGCCACCGTCCAGCAGTTCCCCGCCGAATTCCTGCTGTGCCAGCTCGTAACCCCAGTCACGGAAGGCACCCTCCGTAAACTTCATGATGTTGCCCTTGTGCACCAGCGTTACCGAGGGCAAGTCCTGATCAATCGCGTACTGGATCGCCTTGCGCACCAGGCGCTGGGTGCCCTCAGCAGATACCGGTTTGATGCCGATACCAACATTTTGGGGGAAGCGAATTTTGGTTGCGCCCATCTCTTGAATAATGAAATCGACGACCTTTTGAGCTTCATCGGTACCGGCCTGATATTCGATACCGGCGTAGATGTCTTCCGAGTTCTCCCTGAAGATCACCATATTGCAGTCGCCCGGCTTCTTGACCGGAGACGGTACGCCCTCGAACCATCGGACAGGGCGCAGGCAGGTGTAGAGATCAAGCTCTTGGCGCAGCGCCACATTTAGCGAGCGGAAACCACCGCCAACTGGTGTCGTCAATGGCCCCTTGATGGCTACGCTGTAGGTTTTGATCGCGTCCAGCGTCTCTTCAGGAAACCAGTCACCATCATAGAGCTCGGCGGCTTTTTCACCGGTATAGATTTCCATCCACGATATCTGTCGCCCACTGTCGTAGGCCTTGGCCACCGCGGCGTCAACCACCGCAATCATCACCGGTGAGATATCGACCCCAATACCATCCCCCTCGATATAGGGAATGATCGGGTTGTCCGGTACAGACAAGCTGTTGTCTGCGTTCACAACGATCATATCGCCGGTTTCAGGAACGGAAATGTGCTTATAAGACATACTGATAATCCCCCAAAAGAAACAAACCCCGGAGCGCACTCCGGGAGACCACAATGCGCCCGCGCCCCTGCTTATGGGGGCGCCGATACGCGTCTAGTCGGACGGCGCATTTTAACATCAAATACTGCACACTAGGCGAATGAGTCAGGTGATTTTGCTCAACAAACCCTTTCATTTGCTGAGCCAATTTACGGATCGCGAACAGCCTGATAACCCTAGAGCGACGCTGGCCGACTTCCTCGATGCGCCGAGTTTTCGTCCAGCCGGCAGGCTCGACTACGACTCAGAGGGACTGCTGGTCCTCACCCGGGACGGCAAAG
>JAAEZV010000199.1:419-4140 GCA_018222695.1 Gammaproteobacteria bacterium | reverse complement strand
CACGGCCGGGAAAGGCCTCGCTCACTGTGCCATCATGCAACACCCGCTCCCCCGCCACCCACACGCTGTGGATGCCCTCGGAGGGTGCAAACGGTTCGCTAGTGGTGGCGCGGTCCATCACAGTGTCGGGATTAAACAGCACGAGGTCAGCCATCATGCCGGGTGCAATCACGCCGCGCTCGGCAAAGCCCATGTGCTGAGCTGATAAACCCGTCATGCGATGAATCGCACTCTCCAAGCTGAGTACGCCCTGCTCGCGCACATAGCGCGCCAGCACGCGGGGGAAGCTTCCTGCCCCCCGGGGGTGGCGGTCACGCAAACTGCCGTCGGTGCAAATATTGGTGTGGGGCCAGGCAATGAAGGCCGCGACGTCGTCATCGCGCATGCTCGTACCAATCATCATGTCACCCATTTCACCCGTCGCGGCCTCATGCGCGATCGACATCTGCGCGAGCGCAGAGAAAGCCTCTGCTGGACGCTGTTTGCGAGCGGCGGCAATCTCGGTAAGCGTCATGCCCACATAATCAGGCTCAGCAGGAAAATGCGTGAAAATAATGCCGTCAGGCGGTGCGAGTTCCGCCATGACAAAGTCTATAGCCGCCAGATCCGTCGGGTCGCGGTCTGGCAGCAGCACCATCATATGGGATTGCCAGTAGGTATAAGGATAGATATCGGCGGTGAGGTCGATCCCCTCTTCTCGCGCCGCATTGAGCCGCTGAATAATCCAAGGAGCGCGACCCCATTGCGAGGCCATTGCCAATTTGAGATGTGATATCTGCACCGGCATGCCCGTCAGGCGACCAATTTCAATAATTTCCTCCAGCGCATCATCGAACCACCGATCCTCGCTTCTGATGTGACTGATATAGCGGCCTCCCGCATCTGCGGTCAGCTGTGCGAGTTGCACCACCTCGCGCATCTCGCTGTGAATACCCGGCTCATATTCCAATCCGGTGGAGAGCCCCACCGCGCCCGCCGCGAGCTCTTGCTCGAGCAGCGCAGACATCGCCTTCATTTCTTCATTGCTTGCGGGACGTTTGAAGTCCGCGCCCATGACCTCGTCACGCAGGGTGTTGTGGCCGGCGTAGGCGGCAACATTGATTTTGGCCGGTGCGGCCTCGAGCGCCGCATAGAAACTTGCCAGGGGATAAGGCGAATCCCCATCCTGACCGACCACTGCTGTGGTGATGCCTTGGGTGATTTTGGCCAGTGCGTCGCGCTCGGCGAGGATCAACCGATCTGAATGGCTGTGGGTATCGATGAAGCCCGGTGCCAGCACCAGCCCATTGGCATCGATGATGTGGTCCGCGTCACCTGCCGCCAAATCGCCCAATGCCGTTATGCGATCACCGCTGAGACGCACGCTACCCAGCACCGCGGGCGCTCCCGTGCCATCGATAATGCGAGCGTTGGTAATCAGCGTATCGGCGAGCGCCCCTGCCGCGGAAGTCAGCCACATCACGACCATTGTCGTGATCAGAGCGGTTGTGATTTTGCTACTCACTCATGGCCCGACTGGTCGGCCGGCTGAGGGGCGATCAAAGCTCCCTTGCCGGAAGTTACTGGTATCAAACTCCATCGCATTCACCGGCGCCGAATGGGTGCCTTCATGCACACACACACGCTCAATAATGCGCCACTCATCGCCGCGCTTCTCGTACTTGTCGAGGTAGCGCCCCACCCACAGGTCGAGCACCGGCTCGGCATCCTGAAACAGATAAGTCACGTTATAAATCTCGCCAGTGGCGGTGTGCTCATCAATCAGCTCAATCGTGTGGTTGAGAATGCAGTGATTGGTGCTGCGCCAATGTAAGTGCGCCTCCATGCACATCTCGCAGAACTCCCAGGCGTCTCCCACGAACACGCCGTGATCGTCGGTGGCGCCTTCCCAGTAGGCCGACTTCATGAGCTCGACATCGAGCCGGTCTACACCGCGACAATAACGCAGCGTGGCATCACGAATGCATTGGATATCCGAGAGTTGTTCGGGGGTATAGGCCATCACCGCCTCCTTTCTAAGCCACTGTTCATGAGTTCCACCGTATCGGTCGACGGAGGCCGCCACTCCCAACCGCCCTGTCCCATTAAGCCTTCACCATGCCACCATCAACCATGAGTGATTGGCCAGTGATATTGACGGCGTGATCAGATGTCAAAAACACGACGGCACGACCGATGTCTTCAACCGTCTGCTCCCGCTTGAGCGGCGTTCGATCAAAGATGTGCGGGTAATCGCCTCTGGCAATGCCCTCGAACCAGGCTCTTGGATCCTGCCCCTTGAATTCATCGATCTTCGTCACAGCCATTTCGCTGTTTTGCTTCCAGGAATCGGTATAGACCATCCCGGGGCACACAGCGTTGACGTTGACATTATGGGGGCCAAGCAATTCAGATTGCGTCCGTGTGAGACTGATCAGTGCGGCTTTCATGGCGCTGTAAGAATGGTGCATGAAGAACTTCAACATCTTATCGGAGAATGGCACCTTTCCTGCTATGGACGAAATGTGCACGATCTTGCCTCGACGATTGGCCTTCATGTGCGGAATGACGGCCTCGGACATCAACACCACGGGCAATAAATTTTGCCGGTATAAGGCATCCCAAATTGCCTGGCTGGGTCCAAGCTCATGATCGTCGGGTTCGACCCCTGACTTTGGCCCCGCACCGACGTTATTGACCAGAATATCGATCTTGCCGAAAGCCGATAACGCTTGCTCTCGCATCTCGATCATCTTGTCTCGATCTGTGATGTCACCAATGCACACTTCGACGCGAGCGCCCTTCGCTTGGCAAAGCTCAGCGGTCTCGCTCACTGTTGATTCTGAATAGGAGTTGATCACCAATGACGCCCCGGCTTCGGCGAGCGATTCTGCGATGCCGCGGCCAATGCCTCGCCCGGCTGCAGTAACCAAAGCCACCTGCCCTTCCAACGTCATATCACCTTCCTCATCGCCTTCCTCTCAAAGGGAGCGTTCACTAGCCCAGCGAGCGCTTCGGGTCACTGCCATCCCAATCAACAGACGCCGCGGCCACCATGTCAAAGAGGCCTCTAATGTCATCCGAATAGGTGAGTAGCTCGGTCATGTGGCCCAGCACCGGGCTAGTGTCGACATACGCGAAGGTCGCGCCACTGCCGGCTACCGTACCGGTCGCTGCCAGCTCGTAGCCTTGAGCCGCCAAACTGGCGATCTCACCATCCAGATCATCAGTCCAATAGCAAAGGTGGTGAAAGGCCGTTTTGCCCTCAGGCACTGTGTCTCGGTAAATGTTTGCTTGCTCGCCGGTGGGCTCAATGAGCTCAATTTGCATGTCGCCGGCCTGGGCGAGCGCGATCTTCATCGAAATCGGACTGGGAGTGCCGCGATAGGTACTGTCTTCAAACAGATCCGGGGTGTACTCCACAAAGAAGAACGGGCCAATGCCCACCTTCAGCCACGCGTCTACTGCCGCATCGAGGTCATCAACCACCCACGCGCTCTGCATTGCATGTCCGCTCGCAAACTGTTTCATTTAAGCCCTCACTTTTTATTGTTAACAACGGTTGTAACCCGCCATGTCCTCCGCCCAACCAGATTTTGATCTCCGCGATCGCAGCATCATGATTACCGGCGCTAATCGGGGCATCGGGGCAGCGCTGTGCAAGACGATCTTGCAGTACTCGCCCAAAATAATCCACGCGGGTTACCGCACCGCCCCTGGCGACTTCGAGGATCCCTGTATC
>JAAEZV010000199.1:0-409 GCA_018222695.1 Gammaproteobacteria bacterium | reverse complement strand
TATTCAAGATGCGCAGTCGGTCGCCACAGCAGTGGCATCGTTCGATGAACTGGATGTGCTGATCAACAACGCCGGCATGCTTGTTCCCACCGCGGCAGACCCCGCCGAGGAAAGGGCCAATCTCGGGGCCATGATGGACCTGCACCTGCACAGCCCACTCATGCTTATCGATGCAATGCTCCCCAAGTTGCAGGTAAGCAGCCAACCGATGATCGTGAATATGATTTCAATGGCGGCCTTTGCCAGCGTGCCGGGCTGCGAGGGCTACTGCACCAGTAAGGCGGCACTCCATGCCGCAACTCAAGGGCTGCGTCTCAAGCATCCGAGCATCCAGTGTGTCGGGGTGTACCCGGGACCCACCGCCACCGACATGACCGCGGGCAGCACTGCACCACTCGCCGACGCCATG
>JAAEZV010000198.1 GCA_018222695.1 Gammaproteobacteria bacterium | reverse complement strand
TCAGGCCGACATTCGGCCGACGGCTAGTCAGTCATTTTTGCGGTTGCCGGGTAGTCAGGACGCGGTGCCAGTAATTAGGTGAGGCCCATGGTCTCCCGCAACAACACGGTATAGTGCCCCACGGGTCACACCGAGACGGACCATTTAAGGGATCCACAGAAACGGTCGACATGGATAAGGAGAAGATCATGATTAAATTCCGACAGCTAGCAGCGGGAGTGCTGTTGTTTTCTGCGATGGGTGCGCAGGCCGACCTCAACTGGGAGGTGGCGTTGTCCGGTGAGCATCGCTCCGAGGCCAACCGCGCTCGTGACGCCTACCGTCACCCCCAAGAGACATTGTCGTTTTTTGGCATCGCGCCGGGCATGACCGTGATGGAGCTCTCTCCGGGAGGGGGCTGGTATACCGAAGTCTTGGCACCGCTGATGGACGGCAACGGCGCACTCATCGCCGCGCATTCGAGCCCCAATGGCGGTAGTTATGCGCGTCGTTCACTAGGCGGTTTTCTGAAGAAGCTCGGCGAGAATGCCGATGTGTACGGGTCGGTTGAGGTCTCCACATTACAACCACCCAATGCCGTATCGCCCGCTGAGCCTGGCTCGGTAGACCTGGCGCTGGCCTTTCGCAACGTGCACTCATGGTTGCGAGCTGATCAGGCCGAGATGATGTTCTCAGTGATTGCCGAGACATTGAAGCCCGGTGGGGTGCTAGGGATTGTTCAGCACCGCGGTGACGCAGGATTGTCGCTGGAGGAAATGAAAAACTCCGCGTACGTCAGCGAGGAGAAGGTGATCGAGCTCGCGCAGCTAGCGGGGCTGGAACTGGATGCGCGCAGCGAAATCAACGCCAATCCCAAGGACACCAAAGACCATCCGCGGGGCGTCTGGACGCTACCACCGACGCTGGCCGCGGGAGACACCGATCGCGAGCGCTACGTCGCAATTGGTGAGAGTGACCGCATGACATTGCGCTTCGTCAAGCCGGCAGAGTGAGTCTATGGCGGAGCCCCAGCCGCAGGAATCGATCGACGCGATTGGCTTAAAGTGCCCTGAGCCGGTGATGTTGCTTCACGCCGCGATGCGGCGCCTCGCCCCTGGTCAGGAGGTGACACTTCGCGCCACGGATCCCTCGACCGAGCGAGATGTGGCCAACTTCTGTGAGTTTCTAGGGCATGCGCTTCTCGTCGCTCGCCGAGAGGGCGACGAGTTTTTATATCGCATTCGCAAGGCAGAGAGTTAACAGGCTCCGCACATGTCGTCTGGTGAATTACTCGATGCGCATCAACTGACGCGCCTGTTCAACCGCGAGTTTGCTGTCAGCGACGAAACAGAGCTGATGGGCGGTGCCGCAGAGCCGTACTATCAGCCTGGGGCGCCTCATCGCGTGTACTTCCGTGCCGATTATGTCCGTAGCGCGCTTCATGAGGTCGCTCACTGGTGTGTCGCAGGCGCGCGTCGCAGGCAACTTCCCGACTATGGCTACTGGTATAGCCCTGATGGTCGTGATGCTGAGCAGCAGCAGGCTTTTTTTGCGGTCGAGGCGCGACCTCAGGCGATCGAGCGCTATTTTTGTCAGGCGGCGGGTATCCCGTTCTCGCCGAGTGTCGATAATGTTGGCGCCCACATTGAGCCCCAGCAGTTGCGCCGCTTCGAGGCGCGTATTCAGGAGTGGTGCGATCAGTTTGAGCGCATCGGTTTGCCGCCCAGGGCCGCCCGGTTTGTCACGGCGCTGCGATCAATGACCCGACTGTCACGAGACCCGGTGCCGGACATTGCGGCATGAAGGCTGCGCCCGATCAATTGAGGTGGGTGATCGATGATGTGATCCCGCATACGGCCGCCTTGAGGGCGTTGATGGGTGATGTGACGATATTGCCGGGGCGTGACATTACTCCAGACACGATATGCGACGCTGACATTTTGCTGGTGCGTTCGATCACGCCGGTGAACGAATCGTTGCTTGCTGGGAGCTCGGTACAGTTCGTGGGTACCGCCACGGCGGGGGTCGACCACTTTGATATCGAGGCGATTGAGCGACTCGGTATTAGCTGGTCAGCGGCGCCGGGCTCCAACGCGGTGTCGGTGGTGGAATATGTATTTTGCGCCTTGGCGACTTCGCGGTGGTTTGATCGCGTGATGTCCGGGTGCCCCGTGGGACTCGTTGGTCTGGGACAAGTCGGTGAGCGGCTGGCGCGGCGGCTGTCTTATCTGGGGTGTCAGGTGCTGGCTTATGACCCGCTCCGAGTGGACTGGCCGAGTGATATCCGCCAGGCCGAGTTGGAGGAGATCCTTCGCCAGCCCGTCATCTCCCTGCACGCGAATCTTCATGATCAGGGCGCTCACGCTTCCAGAGGATTGCTCGATATTGATGGGGCCGAGCAGATGGTTGACGCTTTGTCCAAGCGAGAAGACGGCGGATTGTTCATTAACGCAGGCCGCGGTGATCTGATGACGCTCGAGGCGCTGAGTCGGTTAGTAGAGAGTCCCTGGGCAGTGATACTCGATACGTGGCCGGGTGAGCCCGCTCTGAGCGCTGATTTATTGTCGCGCTGCGACTGGGTCTCCCCCCATATTGCGGGGCATTCTATTAAGGCGAGAGAGAATGGCAGCGACCTGCTGGCTGCGGCGGTTGCGCGATGGGCCGGTGTCGAAGCGCCAGACGCTCCTGAACCCATGGATCACGAAGGCTTCGGCAGTAGCATCGAGACAATGAGCATGGAGCGAGGCGCTTCGGACAGCGGGGCGACTCTTTGGATGACTGAGTTTTTGTGTCAGCAAAGCGTTCTGCCTCGGGAGGACGCGCGCCTGCGCGAAGCGGGTAAAGCGGGGCTCAGCTTGATAGAGTTTGATCACTTGCGTAAGTCTTATCAGCAGCCGGCCGAGTGGACGGGTCAGCACGTTACAATACCCGTTAGCGACGTTGGCCTCCGTGCCGCGGCAGAGCGATTAGGTTTGAAAGTAGCGTCCGAATAGGGGAGTGGTGATGTCCGGTCAAGATAAAGATGAGGCAGCGTGGCGTGAGCAGCTCACTGCGGAGGAATTTTATGTGCTGCGGGAGAAGGGCACCGAGCGCGCTTTTACCGGCGAGTACTGGAATGTGTGGGAAGACGGCACCTACCACTGCCGAGGCTGCGGTGAGCTGCTGTTTCAATCTGATACGAAGTTCGATGCAGGCTGCGGCTGGCCGAGCTTTGACCGACCCGCGACCGATGGTGTCGTCGCAGAAGCGCGGGACGCCAGTCACGGTATGATCCGAACCGAGGTGCTGTGCCAGAAGTGTGGTGGCCACCTGGGTCATGTTTTTCCCGACGGCCCCACTGAGACGGGTCAGCGGTACTGCATTAACAGCATCTCAATCAAGCTCAAAGAGGATGGTCACACACCTCAGAGCGGCTGACTTCATGGGGGTAAATGGAGTGGGAAACGAGGTTCGAACTCGCGACCTCAACCTTAAGGTTGCGCTCTAGCAACTGAGCTATTCCCGCAGAAATGGCCCTCGTAGCGGGATTAGCCCCACCCGTGTGCGAGAACGAGGCTACTTAAACGAAAAAGGCGGAGGGGGTGTCGCCTGCGAGTATTTAGCCCTTTGAGGCCCCCAAATTTGTGCCGTGAAGTATCCTGCTCATCGATGACAAAGCTGATGAAACGTCGGGCATTTCCGACAGTTATTATTTGAGATAGGTTAGGCTCTGCCGAGAGCCAGCAGTCCACGATTATTGGGATGGAGATGAAAAATGCCGCAAGAGACCCCTGCCGCGCCTGACACACTTTTATTGCGCTACTGGAATTGTTCTGCCCGTGGCATGCTTATCCGATATATGGCTTACGATGCCGCTCTAGATTTCGTTGATGAGGTCGTATCCCTTGAAGAGACGTTTGTCAGCGGTAGCTGGGCAAGCAACGAGAAATTCTCAGCGGAATTTTCAGGGCCTCTCAAGATGCTTCCGGTGGTGGAGCACAAGGGAGAGATAATCAATCAAACCAGTGCCTGCGCTCAATACGTTGCTGAGATTGCGGGATTCATGCCCGAGGCTCCTGCAGATCGCGCAAAAGCAATCATGATCTCTACCCACATTCATGAGGATATCCAAGCGCCCATGTGGGACTCATTCTGGGGATGGAAAGATTGGGAGCGCGATGTCGT
>JAAEZV010000197.1 GCA_018222695.1 Gammaproteobacteria bacterium | reverse complement strand
GTGATTGCCCGCATCCCCCAGGAAGGTTCCAAGACCCGCGATATCACGGGTGGTCTGCCGCGGGTTGCCGATCTGTTCGAAGCGCGCAAGCCGAAAGAGCCTGCGATCCTGGCGGAAATCTCCGGCACCGTGAGCTTTGGTAAAGAGACCAAAGGCAAGCGTCGCCTGGTGATTACACCGACAGACAGCTCAAGCTTGCCAGAGGGCTCTGATCACTACGAGGAGTTGATTCCGAAGTGGCGTCAGCTGTCGGTGTTTGAGGGTGAAACCGTCGAGAAGGGCGAAATCGTGTCCGAAGGACCGCTCAGCCCGCACGACATTCTGCGGCTTAAGGGCATTCCGGCTTTGGCTGAGTACATCGTCAATGAGATTCAAGAGGTGTACCGCTTGCAGGGTGTGAAGATCAATGACAAGCACATCGAAGTCATTGTTCGTCAGATGCTGCGAAAAGTTGAAATCAGGGCGACGGGTGATTCCACTTTCATCAAGGGCGAGCAGGCGGAGTACACCGCGTTCCTTGAGGAGTGCGATCGTCTGGAGGCAGAAGGCCTCGTTTCTCCTACAGCCAGTCGCGAACTGCTGGGTATCACCAAGGCATCGCTGGCCACTGAGAGCTTCATCTCGGCGGCTTCGTTCCAGGAGACCACCCGTGTTCTGACCGAGGCGGCGGTGACCGGAAAGCGGGATTACCTGCGCGGTCTCAAGGAGAACGTGATTGTCGGCCGGTTGATTCCGGCGGGTACCGGTCTCGCTTACCACGAGGAGCGTCGTCGCAAGCAGTCTGAGGGCGATGAGCTCGCGCTGAGCATGTCTGATGAAGAGTTCAGCGAAAGCTTTGCTGAAGAGATGGAGCGTGCTGAAGCGACCGACGCGGTCGAGGACGCAGCAGAGGAATAGTCACAATGTAGCGTGCTTGACCGGTTTTTGGCCGGTCTATAGAATGCGCGCTCATTTTCGGGGCCTCGGCCCCGAAAACACTAATTGGAGCAAATGCTGAATGGCAACCATTAACCAGCTTGTGCGCAAGCCGCGCAAGCGCAAAGTCACCAAGAGCGGTGTTCCCGCGTTGCAGGCCTGCCCGCAACGTCGCGGCGTCTGCACACGCGTCTACACCACCACCCCGAAGAAGCCAAACTCGGCTTTGCGAAAGGTCTGCCGCGTGCGGCTCACCAACGGGTTTGAGGTGTCGTCGTACATTGGTGGTGAGGGCCATAACCTGCAGGAGCACAGTGTTGTACTCATTCGTGGTGGCCGTGTGAAGGATTTGCCCGGTGTGCGCTATCACACCGTGCGCGGTAGCCTCGATACCTCCGGTGTATCGGATCGTAAGCAAGGTCGATCCAAGTACGGAGCGAAGCGACCCAAGTAATAGCGGGTGCCTTCGGGCATCCACCTAGATGTCACATCGTTGACAGTAAGGCCGGTCCGCCAAGTGCTGTGTCCGGGAACCCTGAAGAGATAGGAAAGCCAACATGCCAAGAAGACGCGTTGTTGCCAAGCGTGAAGTTCTCCCTGATCCCAAATTCGGGAACTCCACTCTCGCTAAATTCATGAATCACGTCATGATCAGCGGCAAAAAATCTGTTGCTGAGTCCATTGTGTACGGTGCTCTCGACATTGTTGAGGAGCGTACCAAGCGCGACCCCATCGAGGTGTTTGACGAGGCACTCGAAAATATCGCCCCCATGGTCGAGGTAAAGTCTCGTAGGGTGGGCGGTGCAACCTATCAGGTGCCGGTTGAAGTCCGACCCTCCCGCCGAGTGGCTTTGTCCATGCGCTGGTTGGTGGATTACGCCCGCAACCGCGGTGAGAAGTCCATGCGTCAGCGCCTGGCAGGTGAGATCGTCGATGCCTCTCAAGGCAAGGGTAATGCGGTGAAGAAGCGCGAAGACGTGCACCGTATGGCCGAAGCCAACAAGGCCTTCTCTCACTTCCGTTTCTAAACCCCCGTCTGCCAACCTTAATCTGAGGACACTGTCGTGGCTCGTAAGACTCCGATCAATCGTTACCGCAATATCGGTATTGTTGCCCACGTGGACGCGGGTAAAACCACGACCACCGAGCGCGTTCTGTTCTACACCGGCCTGTCTCACAAGATTGGTGAGGTGCACGACGGTGCCGCCACTATGGACTGGATGGAGCAGGAGCAGGAGCGTGGCATTACGATCACGTCAGCTGCGACCACCTGTTTCTGGCAGGGCATGCAGCAGCAGTTTGACCAGCACCGCGTCAATATCATCGACACCCCCGGGCACGTAGATTTCACCATTGAGGTGGAGCGCTCCCTTCGCGTTCTCGACGGCGCCGTTGTGGTGCTCTGTGGTTCCTCGGGTGTTCAGCCCCAGACCGAGACGGTGTGGCGTCAGGCCAACAAATACGAAGTGCCTCGCATGGTGTTCGTTAACAAGATGGACCGTGCCGGCGCAGACTTCGAGATGGTGGTCAACCAGCTTCGTGATCGTTTGGGCTGTAACGCAGTCCCGATCCAGATGACCATTGGCGCAGAGGAAGACTTCAAGGGTGTGATCGATCTGATCAAGCAGAAGGCCATCATCTGGAGCGAAGATGATATGGGTATGACCTTCGAGTACGAAGACATCCCCGCCGATCTCGTCGATAAAGTCGCCGAGATGCGTGAGTACATGGTCGAGGCCGCCGCTGAGGCCAACGAAGAGCTGATGACCAAGTACCTTGATGAGGGCGAGCTCACCGAGGAAGAGATTAAAGAGGGTATTCGTATCCGTACTTTGGCGAACGAGATCGTGCCAATCCTCGGCGGGTCAGCGTTCAAGAACAAAGGCGTTCAGGCAGTACTGGATGCGGTTATTGAGTACCTGCCGTCTCCGACTGAGGTGAAGGCGATCGAGGGTACACTCGAAGACGGCGAGACCGTCGTGGCGCGCCCGTCAGACGATAACGAGCCCTTTGCAGCCCTGGCTTTTAAGATTGCGACCGACCCCTTCGTCGGAACGCTGACCTTCTTCCGGGTGTACTCGGGCAAGCTGGAGTCGGGCACCGGCATCTATAACGCGGTGAAGCAGAAGAAAGAGCGCGTCGGCCGGATGGTGCAAATGCACTCCAACAGCCGTGAAGAAATCAAAGAAGTATTAGCAGGTGATATCGCCGCAGCCATTGGCCTCAAGGACGTGACGACAGGCGATACGCTATGCGACGCCGACAACATCGTGATTCTTGAGCGTATGGAGTTCCCCGAGCCGGTGATCTCGGTGGCGGTGGAGCCCAAGTCGAAGGCCGATCAAGAGAAGATGGGTATTGCGCTGGGCAAGTTGGCGCAGGAAGACCCCTCGTTCCGTGTGAAAACTGACGAGGAAACAGGTCAAACGATCATTTCCGGTATGGGCGAGCTGCACCTCGACATCATTGTCGACCGTATGCGCCGCGAGTTCAGCGTCGAGGCGAATATTGGCAAGCCGCAGGTGGCTTACCGAGAGCGCATTACTACCACCACTGAAATCGAAGGCAAGTTTGTGCGCCAGTCGGGTGGTCGCGGCCAGTACGGCCACGTATGGGTCAAGTTTGAGCCTGCGGAAGACACCAGCGCCGAAGGTCTCGAGTTCGTCAACGAAATTGTCGGCGGCATCGTGCCCCGTGAGTACATCCCCGCCGTAAACAAAGGCATCGAAGAGCAGATGCAAAACGGCGTTTTGGCTGGGTACCCTCTGCTGGGCCTGAAGGCCACGCTGTATGACGGTTCATTCCACGATGTGGACTCAAGCGAAATGGCGTTCAAGATCGCCGCCAGCATGGCCACCAAAAAGCTGGCTGAAGTGGGCGGGGCAGAGCTGCTCGAGCCCATGATGCAGGTCGAAGTCGTGACACCTGAGGAAAACATGGGCGACGTCGTCGGCGACCTGAACCGCCGCCGCGGTCTGATCCAGGGCATGGATGAGAATGCCGCAGGCAAGATCGTTAACGCCGAGGTGCCGCTAGCCGAAATGTTTGGTTATGCAACGGACTTGCGTAGTGCGACACAAGGTCGGGCAACCTACACAATGGAATTTTCCAAATACGCACCTGCACCCAGCAATGTGGCGCAGGACATTATTTCTAAAAACCAGACGTCCTGATCGTCTGAACTTTTGAGGTGAAGGAAGATGGCAAAAGAGGCATTTGAGCGTTCGAAGCCCCACGTAAACGTGGGCACGATTG
>JAAEZV010000196.1 GCA_018222695.1 Gammaproteobacteria bacterium | reverse complement strand
CCTGAGGGCAGCCGCTTTGAAAGTCGCAAGACCAGCATCATTGGCAATACCTGTTTGTATGTTGCTACCGGTGGCAGTTTGTTTGCCGCGGGTGTTGCAGGCGAGCGCTTTGCGGTGCGCAACTCGGGCGCGCACGCTGTGATCGAAGGCGCGGGAGACCATTGCTGCGAATACATGACCGGCGGTCTGGTCACGGTACTGGGTGCTACGGGGGTGAACTTTGGTGCGGGCATGACAGGCGGCTTGGCTTTTGTGCTTGACGAAGACCGCGCGTTCATTGATCGCTATAACAGTGAGCTGGTAGAGATTCATCGGGTAGCAGCCGAGTCTATGGAGGCGCATCGCCATTTCCTGCGTGACAATATTCGCGAGTTTGTGAACGAGACAGGCTCTGAGTGGGGCGCGCACCTGCTCGACAATTTTGAGGATTACGTCGGCAAGTTCTGGCTTGTAAAGCCCAAGGCTGCCGACATTAACCAGCTGCTCTCGCGTTTGCGGGATACAGACTGAGGCAAGACCCATGAGTACTCGACTGGCTAATCCGTTTCAGTTTCTGGACGTCGACCGCAAGGATCCCGGCAAAAAGGATATGGAGACGCGCACCGAGGCTTTCGTAGAGATCTATGATCCCTATACGCAAGTGCAGGCCGCAGAGCAGTCGCACCGGTGTTTGGAGTGTGGCAATCCCTATTGTGAGTGGAAGTGTCCGGTGCACAATTTCATTCCCAATTGGCTCAAGCTATTGGCTGAGGGCAACCTGTTTGAAGCGGCAGAGCTCAGCCATCAAACCAACACCTTGCCCGAGGTGTGCGGGCGCGTTTGCCCGCAAGACCGACTCTGTGAAGGTGCTTGTACCCTCAACGATGGCTTCGGCGCCGTGACCATCGGCAACTCCGAGAAGTACATCACCGACACCGCGCTGGCCATGGGCTGGCGGCCCGACCTGTCTGATGTGGTGCCTACCGACAAGAAAGTCGCGATCATCGGAGCAGGCCCTGCCGGATTGGGCTGTGCGGACATCCTGACCCGCAACGGCGTGAAGGCCGTGGTGTTTGACCGTTACCCCGAAATCGGCGGTCTTCTGACCTTTGGTATCCCGCAGTTCAAACTCGAGAAGCAGGTGATGGAGCGCCGCCGCGAGGTTTTTGAGGGCATGGGCATTGAATTCCGGCTGAATACCGAAATCGGCCGCGACATCACCATCGATGAGTTGCTGGCTGATTACGATGCCGTGTTCTTGGGTATGGGCACCTACAAGGCGATGGAGGGCGGCTTCCCCGGTGAGGATTTGCCGGGCGTTTATAAGGCGCTCGATTACTTGATCGCCAATGTGAATGAAAAAATGGATTACCCCCGCGAACCGGAGGAGTTCATCGACCTCAAGGAAAAGACGGTGGTGGTATTGGGCGGCGGCGATACAGCAATGGACTGTGTGCGCACTGCGGTCCGCCAACAGGCGGATCGCGTTTACTGCGTGTACCGTCGCGATGAAGAGAATATGCCGGGGTCGCGCCGAGAGGTGGCGAATGCCAAGGAAGAGGGCGTACAGTTTTTGTTTAACCGTCAGCCGATTGAGGTGATGGATTATTTCGGCGAGGCCATTGGTGTCAAGGTGGTTGAAACGCAGCTCAGTGAGCCCGGACCGGATGGGCGTCGTCGCCCGGAGCCGGTAGCGGGGAGTGAGGTCGTGATTGAGGCAGACGCCATCATTATGGCCTTTGGGTTTCAGCCGAGCCCCGCCGATTGGTTCTCCGAGAAGGGGGTCACCTGTAATGACTGGGACGGCGTGATCGCACCTGAGCACCAGACATTCAAGTTTCAAACAGCCAACCCCAAGATCTTCGCCGGTGGTGATATGGTGCGCGGATCAGATTTGGTCGTGACCGCGATCTGGGAGGGGCGTCAGGCGGCTGAGGGGATACTGGATTATTTGGAGGTGTGATCGGCGGGTCGTGTTGGCCTAGCTGCGGAGGGTACACTCCAGAATAATGACGCCATGAAGATAAAAAGATCTGCAAGAGACAGATCAACAACACAAAAATAAGAACGAGATAAGCAGAACAAAAAGCGCAAAACAAAAAAGATAGCCAAAAGAGAGTCGATAGCATGGTCAGCTTGGAAAATGACCGGTTCCTTCGCGCCCTGATGCGCGAGCCTGTGGACCGAACCCCACTATGGATGATGCGTCAGGCGGGGCGGTATCTCCCTGAATACCGCGAGACCCGCGCCAAAGCGGGCAGTTTCATGGGGCTCTGCACCAACCCCGAATTGGCGTGTGAAGTGACATTGCAGCCGCTCAGACGGTACGCCATGGACGCGGCGATTCTCTTTTCCGATATTTTGACCGTGCCCGACGCTTTGGGTTTGGGCCTCTATTTCTCCGAAGGTGAGGGTCCGCGATTTGAGCGGCCTATCTCTTCTGCGGCGGAGATCGCGGCATTGGATCCTGACCGCGCGGCCAACGAGCTGGGCTATGTGATGGACGCGGTGGCGCTGATTCGTAAAGAGCTCAAAGGCAGCATCCCACTAATCGGTTTCGCCGGTAGCCCCTGGACATTGGCGACCTACATGGTCGAAGGTGGGTCGAGCAAGGATTTTGCCAAGGTGAAGTCACTGGCCTTCAACGAGCCCAAAGTCATGCACCAGTTGCTGTCGACGCTGGCCAAGTCGGTCGCGGTTTATCTTTCTGAGCAGGTGCGCAACGGCGCGCAGGCGCTACAGATCTTTGATACCTGGGGCGGCTCGCTCAGTCACAATGCCTATCGCGAGTTCTCGCTACGGTACATGACCGAGATCATCGAGCAATTGCCCCGAGAGGCTGAGGGCCGGCGTGTGCCGGTCATTGTCTTTACCAAGGGCGGCGGTCAGTGGCTGGAAGCTATTGCAGACTGCGGTGCGGATGCTGTGGGGCTTGATTGGACCACTGATATCGGCGAGGCCCGCGCGCGGGTGGGTGACAAAGTTTGCCTGCAGGGCAATATGGATCCGACACTGCTCAACGCGTCACCGGAGCGCATTCGCACAGAGGTCGGTCAGATCCTCAGTTCATTTGGCGAGGGCAGTGGCCACGTCTTTAATCTGGGCCACGGTGTCACCCCGGGAATTGACCCTGAGCATGTGGCCGCGATGGTGGATGCAGTCGTGGAGCTGTCGCCCGCTTACCACTGAGAATCGGGAATGGCGTGATCCATATCGAGCGCCGGAGAGCTGGTGGTCGGCTTGCCGACCACTTTTGCCGGGACGCCTGCGACGGTGGTATGCGCGGGTACGTCTTGTAGGACGACCGATCCGGCCCCTACTTTGGCGCCTTCACCCACATGGATATTGCCAAGGATCTTCGCCCCCGCACTAATCAGCACGTCGTCGCCAATCTTGGGGTGACGGTCGCCGTCTTCTTTACCTGTGCCGCCCAGCGTGACCGACTGCAAAATCGATACCCGGTTGCCGACAACCGCCGTTTCACCCACGACCAAGCCGGTGGCGTGGTCGAGCATGATGCCGTGGCCAAAACGCGCGGCAGGGTGAATATCGATACCGAACTGTCGCGACATCTGGCTCTGTAGGAACAGTGCCAATGGCTGTCGGTCGTGTGTCCACAGCCAGTGACCGATGCGGTGAATCTGCAGCGCCTGAAAGCCTTTGAAGTACAAAAACGGGATGTACAGCTCGTGGCAGGCTGAGTCCCGATCAAGAATGGCGCTCAGATCGTCTCGAATCGCGCCTCGGATGTCGCTGTCATCGCGAAGTGCCTCAAGGATCAACTCGCGCAGCATCATCGCCGGCGCGGAAGGGTTATCGAGCAGGTTGGCCAGGTGAAAGCTGAGCGAACACTCCAGTTCCTCATGATTGAGGATGGTCGCGTGCAGAAAGCTCGCCAGAATAGGCTCTGCTGCAGCGGCCTCACGGGTTTCGCTGCGGATGCGCTCCCAAATGGGATCGCCATTCTGCATTTGCTTGATGCCGTCGCTTTGCGTGGCTGTCATCGGTTCTGCTCCGTACCCCGGGGGGGCGTCATTGCAGGGAGGCGAAGGTTAGCGCTTTACCCGGTGCTTAGCTAGGTGACGCATTTACCTCGAAAACGCCACAGCGTGTGGCCTCGCTCCCAATACTTTCTTTCGAACAGCGTCATCGGTGAGTGGGGAACGAAGGGTTCTGTTTGGCCATCCATGCCAATCAGAG
>JAAEZV010000195.1 GCA_018222695.1 Gammaproteobacteria bacterium | reverse complement strand
GCATCAAGGTCAGAGACGGCCTCTTGTGTTGGCCCATCGAACGCACCGTCCGTGATCCCTTTGTCGAGAGCGTCCGCTGCAGCGTTAACGTCGGCATCAACTCTCCTCTGCAGCATCTGTGACGACTGCGAGCGAATCGCTGAAAGTGTCGCTGCTGGCGTAGACGCTGCACCACCAAACGCGCCACCAGCAAAAAAGCCAGCAAATGCTGCTTGGCCTAAACGCAGTTGGGCTTCAGCGGCGGTGTATTCATCGTCGATTCCAAAACGTAACCCGGTTAGTGCACCTTCCTGGATAACTTCTGTAGTGGCTTCGGTTACTGCACTCACGCCAGTAGCCTTAGACAGGTCTTTTACAAGGCGAGAGAAAACACCTTCGCCGGGCTCCCGGACAGCTTTCTGCTTCGCTAGCTTTAGTATGTTTTTCGCGATGAGGGTCTCGCCGCCAACGCCTACGGCTGCTAGTGGAGCACCCCCCAGCAATGCTTGTAGAGACCTTTCAGGTGTGAGCTCTTCACCCGCCTGATCAAACTCGCTGTAAACAGCTGCACTCATCATGGGGTACTCAGACCCGAAGGCACCCGCTATTGCACCGCGTTGAAAAGACAGGTTGTCTCTGACGAGGCGGTACATGCCGGATAAAGCTTCTTCTTCAACTTCATCCAAAGCTTCGCCGCGTAGCTTTTTCGCAGCCAGATCTTTACTAAGTCGATTTACAGCCGCCTTACCAGCGGTAGTCAAACCAGCCTTTGCTACTGCCGCCGTACCACCTGTGGCAACTGCAGTGATAATGGTCTGTGCAGCCGCTGGGGTTATCTGTCCAATGCTGAGAGTTACCTGATTAAGAAAACCATCGAAGGTGGGCTCGGCTAAAAACTCGTCGAACTGTTGGATACCAGCCGAAAGAGCTGCAGAGGTGGCTTGCTCAACCCGTGCTTTCTGTAGCGCATAGTTAGCCCCCTCGGTATCGCCTAAGAGATTTTTTCCAAGAGACTCGAATAGCGCCATATCTTGGCGTAACTGAGTGTCGCCAATTTCGACGCCTCGCTGGAAAGTTTCGAAAAAACCGTCGGGGGCTGTGGGGAAAAACTCTCTTGGGTCTGCCGCTTGTGGCACTAGGCTAGTCAGCAACTCGTCATCGAACTGCCGCTGTGCAGCTGTTATCCGAGACATTTCCTCGAAACTCAGCTCTTGTTGACCGCCCGAATTAGCTGTGTCGACGCGTTGGCGAAGCTCACCAGCCGTGATGTCACGGCCTGACTCCATCTTTGCCATCGCTGCTAGGACAGTCGCCCGTGTGCCTGGGTCGGCCAGGTTGATCTCATCATCAGCACCAATACCAGTCTGACCGGCCACATAGTTGATATAACCTTCTGTGTCGTTCTCGCTTGGTGGGGCAAATGTGGAAATGGTGTCACGTAGCGTGTTTATACCGCGCTCTCCATACGAACCCAGAACACGGTCAGCTGCTCTATACCCATAGTTCTCATCGCTGAAGCTAGAGAACCCACTGTCTTGGCCTGTCTGCCCTAACCAATTGTTAGATTCGTTGTACCTAACATTGAGAGGGTTGTTAGTCCTATCGGCAACAGTCATTTTGGACCTCTATCTTTGTGATGCTTCTTGACCAGCCTCAATCGTCTGCGCGAAATATTCGAGCATCTGAACGCTTAGCTCACTGCCCAGTTCCGATGCGGAGATTTCGCTTTCGGTGCGCTGGCCACCAGGCCCCAAGACCTCAATTCTTTGGAGTGCTCCTCCGGGTTTGCGAACCACTTCGAATCGGTCTGGCCCAAAATCAACGCCGATTCTGGCCCCCCGACCTTTCCAGAAATCAGCGAAATACCCGAAAAAGCCATCATTCTCTTTTGATGCTAAGTCGATTACGTATGTCTTGAGCGTACCCAGAGTAGACTTGAATAGGGCTAGCCTTCTTGCATTGTCAGTTTCAGATCGAAGTGAAGCTATCCGGCCATTAAGCATGATCATGCCTTGATTATGCTCATCGCTACCCACGTCGTTATTAACTAGGAAGGTTTCGATATCTACTTGGTCTTTCCGCAATGCCTCTTGGAAATCAATGAAGTCCGCCTGTCGATTGTAATTAAGTTTCGAGACGTCAATCTGAAGGCCTATTCGTCTAAGTGTATTTGCGGTCTCTGCAGCTCGGACCCTTGCAGCGTCATTCGGTGAGGTCGAGAACGACCCGGTTCGCATATAGTTACCGAAACGATCGAGGATGGTTGATTGGACCGCTGGATCGCCCGCATAGATGGCGGCTGTCGCGTACATGATCGCACGTCTGTCGGCGTCATCCAGTAGACGGGCGACGTCTTCAGGAGTTCGAACACCTAGCTCTTGTGCCCGACGAGCACCGTAACTGATGTCAGCTTGTGTCGGTTGTGGATTTTCTTCCAACATGCGACGCACGTCCGCGATCGCAGCATCCATATTAGTATCGGGGGAGGCTGTCGATGCTGATTCCGGTGGTGGATTATCGGCTGCTCTATTGACGTCTCGGTTGTCTATACCTCGTTGGGTTAGAGGTGAAAGGTTGGAGTCGGGGTCTCTTGTTGCCTCACGAGGCGTGGGGGTATTCTCATCATAATCCGCTTGAGCACGCTCAAGCCGCCGCCGGGCGTTATCGAGCTTATTCTGTGCTCTTACCATCCGTCCATCGCCGGTCCAACGATTCATTACCTTCGTGGCGGGTAAAACGCCTTCGTTTTCCAACATTATTATTTCAGCTTCTGCACTACGAACAGCGCGGCTTGCTGAGTTGCGCTCATCTACAAAGCGTTGCGGTGGTCGGGATATACCGTCGGAGTCCGAGCCCCCAGTTCTGTTGAGTGCCTCTGAAATAGACCCAAGTTGACGCGATCTATTTGAGGTGTTTTGAAAACGCTCCCTTGCCGTTAACTCAGGATCAGGTTCCCGCTCCCGCTCACGAGAAAGAGGTGAACCTTCTAACCTTTCGCGGGCCGGGCTCTCTTCGGTATTGAACTCTTCTGGTTGACCGTATGTTTGAAAGTGAGCAGCGAGATCAAGCCCCTGATCTTCAGCCGCTTCAAGCAACTCTGGATAGGTCATGTTAGAGAATGCTTCGTACGCAGTGCGTCCCGCATTAGGATCTGCCTCGTTTATACCGTCGAGGCTATCCAACAAGTCTTGACGAAGTCTGCCCAATTTAACCTGTGCATTTACGGCCCTCTGCGTAAGCACCTGCTGAGAGCCAGGATTGACCTGAACGGCGTTAGCCAACATCGAGTTCAAACGTGACTGAGCGACGTCGTTTATCTCATCTGATGAGAATTGTCTTACCAGATCATTGGGATCAGACGTTGCGTTCTCAGTGATTGGCCTGCCACCAGTTCCTAGAAGTACGTATTGCCCTTTGATTGGGCTGGCACCAATACCTGCAAATTCAAAATCAGGGTTATTTGGGTTTCTAAAATAATTACTGTCCGACCTAAAAAACGCTTGTTGTTGATCTGGCCGCCAGCTGGTTACATCAGAAACCTGATAACCCCCACCTTCTACTGGAGTAATTAGGCCCCGCGACAGTAGATCGTTGAATACCTCAGCGTCTTGCATATTTCTTAGTTCACGAGTTGCGGCCTGATTTGCTATACGCCGCGACTCGGTGATCTGTAGCTGCTCATCACGAGCAAGACGCCTGTCTTCACCACCCCTGATAAAGTCTACTGCGCCTAAGATTGAATCACCTACTGTCGATCGAACCATCTCTGTCTCCTAGATACCGGGGATCATGAACAGGGCGGCAGCGCCTAACGACCCGATTGTGGAATATGTGTTAGCTCGGGATTGAGCTCTAGCATTTTGGTAAGCCTGATTACGGGCCGACGCGTTTGCCGCCGACTGGCCGAGTTGGTTCTGAGATGTTTCGTTAACACCCTGCCCAATATTAATCAGCTCAGTAAGTAACCCTGTATTGGCCTCACGTTGGGCAATACGTGCGTCATTAACAGATTGTAATCCGCCAAGCGTATTGGACTGTTTTAACCGACGGTCCATCTGCTGACGCTGCGCTGGAGTAAGCTGTCCACCGTAACGAGACATGTTCCGCTGAGAGATGCCACGAGTGAGCTCGGAAGCAGAAGCCACATCTTCACGCGCCTGATCAATGACACTCGTATCGTTCTGAGACTGCGGAATCAGGT
>JAAEZV010000194.1 GCA_018222695.1 Gammaproteobacteria bacterium | reverse complement strand
TTTGTAGGCAGTGAGGCGGCGCGGTTCCGCGCGTTTTTGTTCGCTCCCCGCACCGTGCTCACGTATCTCAGAGAAGGGGGTCAGTACGCCGGGCATAACCCTTTGGGTGGTCTGTCGGTCACGGTGTTGCTGCTGCTATTGCTGACGCAGGCTGGATCAGGAGTCTTCAGTCGGGATGATTTGCTGTTCGAGGGACCTTTCTCTTACTGGGCCGGAGATCTATCAGGCACCCTCACCGAGTGGCACAAAACGAACTGGCTGCTACTTCAGGGCTTCATAGCACTGCACTTACTGGCGGTGTGTTGGTACCAGTGGCGGAAAAAACAGCCGCTCGTGCAGGCCATGTGGCGAGGCCAGGCGGGGCACAAATTTGCCGCCAGCCCACCCAAGCCGCTGTGGTGGGCGGTACTGATTGTGATGCTTTTGTCGTTAGCACTGTGGGGTCTGGTTACCATCGCGCCCGAGGCGCCCAGTTACTACTGAGCTTGAAATTCGCGCTCCCATTTGAACTGTTAACGCTTGCGTTTAGGCGAACGGACAGGGCCTGACCCCTCGGAGTAGGCCCGATGATGGCATTATTCTGTGAGCAAGCGCGCGCTGACCTCAACTTCAGCGGTAACGCGCGCGCAGCATCTAATCAGTACAAATAGTCCTGAGACTTGTACTCGTCGTGGCAGGCCTTGCAGGTGCCGCCTGTTGCCACGAACTGTTGACGACTCTCCCCGGGGTCGCCCGCTGCCGCGGTCTCGGCAAGCTTTGCTGCCGCGGCGCGAAAATCATCGAGCTTGCTCTGAAAGTCGTCCATGTTGGACCAGATGTTGGGCTTGGCCCGGGTTGTTCCCTTATCGGTACCCGGCGCGAACCCGCGCTCCACGCCAAATTGCGCCGCGTGGTTGAGGTCCTCTGCCCAGGCAGTAAACAGGGCATCGTTCCATTCGATCTTACCTTTCACCATGTCGCCCATGGGCGCGAAGGTCATGCCCAGCAGCGCGAAGTAGGACTGCCGCAGGGACTGCAGTGGCTCGGATTGTTCAATGTGAGCTAGCGACGAGCCCGAAACCAGGCTGATACCAAGAAGTGTGCCGAGTAGCGTGTGTCGTTTCATATCCATTCTTCCGGTTCGTGAATAAACGGTTGCCCGCGCATACCTTAACGCCATCGGGCTATCCCAAACAGGGGAGTGAGTCGGGCCCTCGGTGGGTTTACACTGCGCCCCCACAGGAGGATTTATGTCTGACCAACTACCCCTTGAAGCCTACTGGATGCCCTATACCGGCAACCGGCAGTTCAAGCGTGATCCGCGCATCATCGTGGCAGCGCAAGATGTGTGGTTTACGGATGATCGTGGCAGGCGGATTCTCGATGGTCACTCCGGATTGTGGACCTCGGGTCTGGGCCATGGCCATCCGGAGGTGTCCAAAGCGGTTGCGGAGCAGATCGATACCCTCGATTTCGCGCCGCCCTTCCAGTTTGGCCATCCTGCAGCTTTTCATCTGGCGGAAAAGCTGAAGCAGTTGATGCCCGGTGATCTGAACTATGCGTTTTTCACCAATTCGGGATCGGAGTCGGCGGACACATCTCTCAAAATGGCGCGCGCCTACTGGCGATTAAAAGGTCAGCCGGCGAAAACCCGTTTCATCGGTCGGCAGAAGGGTTACCACGGCGTGAACTATGGTGGCACTGCGGTCGGGGGAATCGGCGCTAACCGAAAACCCTTCGGGCAGTCGCTCGAAGTGGATCATCTGCGCCACACCATGCTGCCCGAGAATACTTTCTGTCGCGGTATGCCCGAGCAGGGAGCCCATCTGGCGGAGGAGTTGGCTGAGCTCATCACGCTACATGACGCGTCGACAATCGCCGCAGTGATTGTAGAGCCGATGGCGGGTTCGGCTGGCGTGATTCCACCCCCCGTCGGGTACTTGCAGCGGCTGCGTGAGCTCTGCGATGCCAACGATATTCTGCTGATTTTTGACGAGGTGATTACCGGTTTGGGGCGCTGCGGCGCTTACACCGGCGCGGAGGCCTTTGGGGTGACCCCCGATATCCTGAACCTTGCCAAGCAGATCACCAACGGTGCGGTGCCGATGGGCGCGGTGATGGCGACCCCGGAAATTTACGATACCTTCATGGCTCACGGCGGCCCGGACTATGCGCTGGAGTTTGCTCACGGCTACACCTATTCCGGGCACCCTGTGGCGTGTGCGGCGGGGCTGGCGGCACTGGAGGTATTGGTGCGCGACCAGTTGCCCGCGCGGGTTGCCGAGGAGGCGCCCTTTTGGGAGGCGCTGTTGCACGATGGGGTGGCAGATAAGCCCCATGTTGCCGATGTGCGCAATTACGGGTTTGCCGGTGCGCTGACCTTGGAGGCCTATCCCGGTGAACCGATGCGTCGCCCCTATGAGGTGGCTATGCGTATGTGGGAGAAAGGCTTCCTGGTGCGTTACGGCGGCGACACGATTCAACTGGCGCCCCATTTTGTGATGCAGCGCGAGCAAATGACCTCACTGGTTGAGGCACTGGCTGACTCACTCGACGAACTGGCCTGAACCCATGAGCGATCCCCAAGGCTCTGCAACCTTCGGGAAATGACGATCACGGTCTGGCTGCGACTTGCGCGGTGAGCCAGGCATCCATCCGGCGCTCCAGAATGTCGAGCGGTAATGCGCCCGCACCGAGCATATGGTCGTGGAAAGCGCGGATATCGAAATCCTCGCCAAGCGCTGTCTCGGCCTCACCTCGCAGCTCGAGCATTTTCATCTGGCCGATCTTGTAGGCCAGAGCCTGGCCGGGCCAGCCAATATAGCGGTCGATCTCGTTGATGATGTCGGCTTCGCTTTTGGCGGCGTTGGCAATGAAGTAATCAATGGCTTTTTGCCGGCTCCAACCAAAGTAGTGAATGCCCGTGTCGACCACGAGCCGCACTGCGCGCCACATGTCGTAAACCAGTTGCCCATACCGCGAATAGGGGTCCTCGTAGAGGCCCATGTCGTAGCCGAGTCGCTCGGAGTACAGGCCCCATCCCTCGATAAAGGCCGTGAATCCACCGTTACGCCTGAACTCCGGTAACCCCGTCAGCTCCTGAGCCAGCGCAATCTGCAAGTGATGACCAGGCACACTCTCGTGCACGCTGAGGACTTCCATTTCGAATTTGGGGCGGACTTCAGGCTGGTAGAGATTCACGTAATACCAGCCCGGTCTGGAGCCATCGATCGCGGGACGCATGTAGTAGGCCGTGGTGGTGTCCGGGGCTTCCTCGTCGGGAATCGGTCGCACGCCATAGGGTGCGCGAGGCAACTTGCCAAATAAATTAACGAGTCCCGGGTCGAGGCGCTTTGAGACCGCTTGATAACCCTCTAGCAATGCCTCGGGTGTTTCGTAATAAAACTGCGGATCGGTCCGCAGAAATGCGTTAAAGGCGGCGATATCACCTTCAAAACCCACGGTGTCGATGACTGTTTCCATTTCTCCGCGGATGCGTGTGACTTCTCTCAGGCCGATCTCGTGAATCTCATCCGGGGTGAGATCCGTGGTGGTGAAATGCTGCGCGAGACGACTGTAGACCTGTTTGCCACCGGGCAGGGCGCCAATGCCCGGCGGTCGGGCGGCCGGTAAGTAATCGCTTTCTAAAAATGCGAGCAGTGCCTGCAGGGCGGGATTGATTTGGTCTTCAATAATCGTCGCGGCAGCGGACTGGAGCGATGCCCGGGTGTCGGGGTCGATCTGTTCCGGCATTGTTGCAAAGGCGCGATAAAAGGCGCTCTCGTTCGCCTGATCCGTGATGAGATTGGCGACCTGCAACGGCACGCGCGACATCACAATCTGCGCCTGCGTTCGGTCCCGGCTGATGCCCTCTGACAACAGCGCTTGGTACTGCGCCAACTGCTCGGGCAAGCTGCGCAGCCGGTTCAGCCAGTCCTCGTGATCCTGCGCGCTCTCCATCGGCAGGGTGTCAATCATGCTGTGCCGATGCTGTGGGCCGGACCGCATGTCGAGGGCGATCAGGTACAGGCCGTCTTCATATTCGGTGAGGTTGTCCCGCAATTGCCTGAGTAGCATGGCGCGATTGACCTGGGCGTCTGCAGAGAGAGTGGCGGGTTCAATTTGCTCGAGGCGCTGCACGAACCGCCCGTCATCCTCGTAGCGTTTCTGGAAGGCATCAAGACTCATGTCTGTCCACTGGTC
>JAAEZV010000193.1:3761-4188 GCA_018222695.1 Gammaproteobacteria bacterium | reverse complement strand
GGCCCTTGCTTATCCGTGGGAGGTGCCACTGCCACTTACAGGATATGCCATCAGGACGGAGCCATCAGAAGCAGACGGCCCCGTTGCACCTCATTCCTTCGCAGACAATCTCGAATAAACGTTTACCCGCCGAATCTCATTGCCAACGAACTGTACGTCATGAACATGATGCTCGGTAACTTCGTTTCCATCCGCATCATTAAAAGTGATGTCATTACCGGTGGTTAGCCAAGTCTCTGTGGCACCCTCTTCGTCCGCCCCATCGTTCGCTATCATCCATTGCACTTCCCACTTCGGATTATCTGAAGAAGCAAACCACTCTTTGAGCCATTCGATGTGGGCCGCGTTTCCTTTGATAACTGAGCCGTCTGGCACGTAACCTTCCCAGCTATCTGCGTTAATCTCGGCAATCTTTTTTAGGTCTCTA
>JAAEZV010000193.1:0-3751 GCA_018222695.1 Gammaproteobacteria bacterium | reverse complement strand
GAATGTAATCCACCCAGATTTGTTGTTTATCCGTGTTACCTGCTAGGAGTTGATTGGAAGTGCCGTCGTCTGAAACGAAAGTTCCAATGACAACGGCCTCTTTCATTTCTCCTGACTCATGGTGTCCAGCCATAGCGCCGGCTGACAGAACGGCAGATAAAGTGGCAATTAACAGAGCTTTCATGGGAGTTCCTTAGTGATTAAAAAAACGAGTGCCTGGCCACGCTACTCTTTTAGAAACAGAAAATATATAAGCTCAAAGAAAACCGTAGCGCCGAGATAATCCAATGCGCTGGAAGCGCTCGCTTAATTATTTCTCAAGACAAGCTACTCGCCAGACCAATTGTCAGGCACGAAAAAACTAGAAGTGATATTTTTAGGGCAGACGCTGATTCGCCATAGAACAGTATTCCAACAACTACGGCACATAGTGGAACAACTGCGGCCATGAATGGGAGCAGCGCGCTCAAATTAATGCCGCTGTGTATCAGACGCGCCATGATGCCTAGACCAGCAGCAAAAGCGATGCCAAAACCTATTGTAGGGATAATCTCCGTCAGCCCTTTTGTCATTGGCATAAGTGAAGCCCCGACTACTTGGCAGATGACTGAAGTCGCGACTAGCGCGATGATACTCGGCGTTAATGTGATCATTTTAAGCAGCCCTAGTTATGTCTATTGAGAAGTACCACGCCAAGTTACCAGTGGCAGCTCGGCTAGCCAACGCCCTATCTAAAACTGACAGGCTATGTCAAAAAAAATGGGTTACTGAGGGGGGCTAACTACCGTCGTGGTGGTTACCGTCCAGATACATCAGGGGCAGAAATTGAAAAGAGGTGCTCACGCCAGTACGGCGATGCCGCACGACTGACTCACGGGGATATGAATGAGCGTTTTAGCCTTTAACCACTTCAACATACGCGCACCGAAGCCTGTGTTAGAGCAAGTGAAGCACTTTTATCTAGAGGTCATCGGTCTCACCGAGGGCTTTAGGCCAGACGTGCCAATTCACGGTTATTGGTTGTACCTAAAGGACCTACCCGTTTTGCATTTGATGGAATGGCGCGACATCGCAAAGGCGCCAAAGTATGAGAAGGGGTATCTCGATCACGTTGCATTCTCGTGCGGCGACTTGGAAAACTTCATTATCAAACTTAACAATCTGGGAGTGGCATATACGCGTCGAGATTTCAATTTGAGTGGCGATGTCTTTACCCAGCTCGAAGTAACTGATCCAGTCGGAAACGGCGTTGAATTGAACTTCAGCCAGTAACTTCCCAGCGTTTTTTGGAGAAAAATAAATATGGCGTACGACCCTATGCAAGACGAACGGCTCGACATGCGGAATCGTGGACTTCTAGCAGGATTAGAGGAGCCGATGATGGTATATCAAGGGGGCGATGTGGCTAGCAGAGAGCAGGCTTTAGCGGTTGCGAACGCACCTGAAGCACTCGCTATTGAAGCGACAATGTCAGAGCTGATGGCGGTGATGGACAATGAAGACATCAGCCCCTCAAAAGGGCTGAGAATTACGTCTGAGTCACTCGTATCACAGCCCGATGGCAACACCATCAATCTGCAAATTATTCGTCCGGATACCGATGAGGTTCTGCCGTGCGTTTATTATATTCATGGCGGAGGAATGGCGATTCTCTCAGCATATGATCCGAATTATCGCGCATGGGGAAAGACCATCGCGGCTCTAAACCTCTGTGTTGTCATGGTCGATTTTCGCAACTCCCTCCGCCCTTCCTCAGTGCCAGAAGTGGCGCCCTACCCCGCCGGTCTTAACGACTGCGTTTCGGGATATAAATGGGTAACGCAACATCTAGCGGACCTCCGAATTCACGCAGACCAGATCATGATCGCGGGTGAGAGTGGCGGCGGCAATTTGGCCATTGCGACCACCATGCGCCTTATTGCCGAGAGCGAATCGATGAAGCCGGTAGGCCTTTATGCGCTGTGCCCCTTCATTCTCGGAGCTTGGCCTTCTGACGCCAGCCCGTCGTCACAAGAGAACGAGGGCATTTTGATCAGCGTGGCAAATAATCATATGACCATGGCCTACGGTATCGAGGCTTTTGAGGACCGGGACCCCACGGCATGGCCAGGTTTTGCTACGGAGGCTGACGTTGCCGACTTTCCACCCACCATGGTGAGTGTGAATGAGTGCGACCCACTCAGAGATGAGGGCATCGCTTTTTACCGATTACTCCAGCGCGCGGGTGTTTTGGCGCAGTGTCGCCAAGCCATGGGGACTGTCCATGCCAACGAGATCTTCGGTGCCTTCATGCCAGATATTGCCCGCATGACCGCCCGAGACATGGCCGGCTGGCTAGCGGAGTGCTTACTGGCTAAGTAGCGCGCCCTCAGTGCAACGATGGTGATTTAGCCAGGCAGCTTCTCGACCACCAGGTACCAGCCGGACGGCTCACCTTCGTCTTCGAACAAGCAATCGGCCTCGCGTGAGCGAATTGCGGCTACGCCGGCCTCGGTTAGTGCCTCCAAAGCCGTGCCAAAGCCACCTTCAACCCAAACATCGCGGTGCACCGTACAGATCAGACACCCCTCCGGGACCAGCAGTTTCATCAGCTCTGGCAGGCATCCAGCCCCCACGTGCCCATGGGTGAATGTCCCGGTGGAAACTAGCATGTCATAACATTCAGAACCCATCTCAATGCCCTCGTTCAGATCGCGCAGGAAGGCCTCATCGATCCGGCTTTCGCGCAGGGCCACCGCCAGCATGGGGGCGGAGTAGTCCAAGCCGTCGACCCGATTGAAACCCTGCGCGCGTAAGCAGTATGCAAGTAGGCCAGTCCCGCAACCCACGTCGAGCACCCGGGAATCGCGGCGCGCTTCTGTCGCAGCGGCCAGAGCTGCGATCCGCCGCGGAGAACTATAAGAAAGCCCGTCGAGCATAGTCTGGTCGTAGGTTTCCGCCCAGTCAGCATAAAGTTGCAGCGTCTCGCCGGGATCGTCACCGCGAAGACCGTAGGCGCGGGCAAGCAATTGCTCGGGGGTGTTCTCAGGCCCATAGTTTTTGGTCACGACTGCTTCCTCGTGCAAGCGGCTGGACCAGGATGGCGAAGAATGGTTTTGTCATCGACCTAAGCCGGGAGGAAAGGCCAAGCACTCAGGCCTTTGAGCCAGCAGAGCGATCCCACATTACCCTGCTCAAACCGATGAACGACAATATGAGACAAACCAGCACCCAGTGAGCGACCAACGGAACAGCGGTTGGTTTACGAGGGGCATTGTGGGTGAAACTTGCACTGGTGAGCGCGCCCCCAGAGAGAGTCGCCTTGATCCGTAACTGATTTTGGGTGCCTGCACCCCTATACCATCCGCAATAGACATGCCCCGCTTGAGCTGCAACGTCACTGCCACCTGAGCTCACCTCCCAGCAGTCTCCTGCATAGGAGCTACCCATATCGGCCAAACCAAAACTGCCCAGCGAGCCAAGATAGTAGCGGCCAGTGGGGGCTGGCGAGAAAGCTGATGCACTGGACGCACTTACTTTGACTGTTGCCGCACCTGAGTCATAACCCATTGAAAAGTGGAAGTACGATCCTGCACTGTATCCGTCAGTGACACATTCGCTGTAAACAGACTGAACATTCGAGTTGGAAATTGACTGGCCTGCCTGCACGCCGGGACATACCGAAATGCCGCCAGGATAGTTGTTTGGGTAAGCCATACTCCAGCATAGGCTAGGCAGCAGAGCCGCCCCAGCCAACATCAGACGCTTAAAT
>JAAEZV010000192.1 GCA_018222695.1 Gammaproteobacteria bacterium | reverse complement strand
CTCGTGGTCGGCTTCCCAGTGGGACTGACTTTCTTTTTAGAGACGGGTGTCTTTTCTGTCATCACGCTGCTGATCGCCACACTCGGCGATGCGGCGGTCGCCGCGCATCAAATCGCCATCAATGTGTGGGATGTTTTCTATATTCCGATGATCAGTGTCGGCAGCGCCATGGCGACCCGCATGGGCCACGCGATCGGAGCCCAGAATGCGCACGGCGTGCGCATGGCGCTTTGGGTCGGTGCCGCCCTTTCCACGTTGATTGGCCTTTTGGCCATGTCGCTGTTGTTGCTGTTTCCGGACGCCATTATCGGAGCGTATACCCAATCCGAGGATATCCGGGAGCTCGCACTCAGGCTGCTGCGATTGGCGGCGCTATTCATCATGATCGACGTCGTCCAGATCGTTGGGTCATTTGTGCTTCGCGCTTACAAAGAGACCCGCTTCCCGTTCATCGTGGTCACACTCTCCTACTGGGGTTTGGCGCTTCCACTGGGTTACCTGCTGGCCATCCACTGGGGTAGCGGCTCACCCGAGGGTACGGTGGACTTTTGGTACACCACCATTCTGGGTATTGCGGTGGCAGCGGCGCTGATTACCTGGCGTGTCCGGCGCATTCTGCGCTCGCTGGACTGATCGATCGCTACGGTGACGGTTCCTGACACAGCACGCATTCTTTGCAGATAGCGAGCCCAAGTTGACGGGCCTCCCCTGTCCAGGCGTCCAGCATATGCAAGCAACCCGCCGGAAGCCCCGAGCCCACAAGATATCGAATCACCAACAAGCTTTGCTGCAGCGCCACCAGACCAACCACCGGCCCGAGGATGCCGAGCTCCGCGCAACCCCGGTTTTCCGATGCGCCTGGCTCTCTCATTAGACAGTGGTAGCAGCCCTCGCGGCGCGCCTCATCAAACGCTGCCCACTGACCCGACGTCCCGACCGCTGCACCCATGACCCAGGGAAGCCCGGCGGCATACGTTGCCCGGTCTATGCCCAGTCGCGCCTGCAGGGAATCAGTCGCATCCAACACAATGTCGACCCCATCTAGCAGTTGCGACGCCGTGTCGTCGTTGAACTGCTTGCACTGAGCATCAACGGTAATTTCTCCATTGGCATCCCTTAGCCGTCCAGCGAGCACTTCCACCTTCAACTGCCCCAGGTCGTCCTCGGTGTAGGCCAACTGGCGAGGCAGATTACTGAGCGCAATTCGGTCGTCATCGACCAGGCGAATCGAGCCGACGCCCGCACCCGCAAGATACTGAGCTGCCGGGGTACCCAGCCCACCTGCTCCGACAATCAGCACGCGACTCTCTTTCAGCCTCGCCTGCCCCTCTAGATCAACCTCGGGCAGGATCCACTGACGTGCATAGCGCGCCAGCTCGCTGTCACTCAAGGCTGCCATTGTCCCCCCGTCATGCGCGGCTGACCGGACCAATCCCGCCGGGAACAGATGTGCTGAAAGCCTCGACCCTGCATACAAGCTATGACGGCATCGGCCTGATCAAAACCATGCTCTAGTAATAGCCATCCGCCCGGAACCAGATGGTCTGGAGTGTGTTCGACAATGTGCTCGATCGATTCAAGACCCGTCTGACCACCAACCAATGCGCTATCCGGCTCAGCGGGGAGGTCACCCTGCTGCAGGTGCGCATCCGATGCGCTGATATAGGGTGGGTTGGAAACCACAAGATCCCATTGGGCGACACCCAGTTGCTCAAACCAGTGACTTTCAAGCCACTCCACCTGCACTCCCAGTGAACGCGCATTGGCTTTGGCACACGCCAGCGCCTCCACACTGCAATCGATCGCGGTCAACATGGCGTCAGGCCGCTCCACCTTGCAGGCCAGCGCAATCGCGCCGCTACCCGTCCCCAAGTCGAGTACCCGCTTAGCGCCCGCATCAATGCACTCGATCGCCCACTCGACCAAATGCTCTGTCTCTCGCCGCGGAATCAAGACATGACGATTGACGCCCAAGCGCAGTGACCGAAAGTCGCGATACCCCAGCACGTACGCCAGAGGCTCTCCGTCATGCCGTGCATTGGCATGATCAGTAAAAAGGTTCAGCGCCGGCTCTGCCACAGGGTCCTCGCCATGAGCGAATAGCCAGGCGCGCTCCACTCCGAGCACGTCAGCGAGCAGTATTTCAGCCTCGACTCGATCGATGCGCGCCTGCTGAATCAACTCGCGGACCGTCATTCCTCTGCCATCGCTGCCAACAGATCGGCTTGATGCTCTTGCCGAAGCGGCAGTATCAGCGGGTCCAATTCGCCGCTAACGACCTCATCCAATTTGTAGAGCGTGAGATTGATTCGATGATCTGTAATCCGGCCCTGGGGGAAATTGTAAGTGCGGATCCGCTCTGAGCGATCTCCTGACCCCACCAGTGAGCGCCGCTCGGACGCCTGCGACGCGCGCTGGCTCTCCTGCTCTGCCGAGAGTAACTTCGCCTGCAGGAGAGACATCGCTCTGGCACGATTTTTATGCTGTGAGCGCTCATCCTGACACTCAACAACAATGCCCGTCGGCAGGTGAGTCAGGCGCACCGCCGAATCCGTGGTATTGACGTGCTGGCCACCTGCCCCGGAGGACCGAAAGGTATCCACGCGGAGATCCTCCTTCCGAATATCGATACTATCCACCTCCTCGAGTTCAGGTAGCACTGCCACGGTGCAGGCAGAGGTGTGGATCCGACCCTGGGATTCGGTTTCGGGGACCCGCTGCACCCGGTGCGCGCCGGATTCGAACTTGAGGTGACTGTAGACATCTTGTCCGGCCACTCTGCTGATCAGTTCCTTGTAACCGCCATGCTCGCCGGAACGTTCAGACAGAATCTCTACCGACCAACCCTTCTGCTCGGCGTAGCGGTGATACATCCTGAACAGATCGCCGGAAAAGATCGCCGCCTCATCGCCACCGGTACCCGCTCTGATCTCAAGGAAAACATTACTGCCGTCATTGGGGTCCTTCGGCAATAGCAAGACCTGGAGAGCCGACTCAATCTCCTCTAATGCGACTGAAGCCTCTGCGACCTCATCGCTCGCGAGGGCTTTGATTTCGGCATCCGAGTCATCCAGCAGTTGTCTGGCATCCTCGAGCTCGACCTGCAGTTGTTGCCACCGCTGATACTGCGCCACAACATCATTCAAGTGCGCAAACTCAACCGAAAGATCGCGAAACCGATTCTGGTCGCTGATCACCTCGGCATCACCCAGCAAGGCCTCAACCTCCTGATGGCGGTCAGCCAGTGTCTCAAGTTTAGTCAGTAGAGATGCTTTCACTGCGAGGATACCGAGGCAGTTTTATTGGAGGGTCGCGCCCTCGTCCCGCTCTTCATCGAAGTCTGTGAGCCCCAGCATGGCGGCCATTTTGGAGACATCGCGCTTGCCGCCTTCCTTCGCGAGCTGACGAAGGCCCGCAGTGGGGGCGTGAATCAATTTGTTGGTCAAATCTCTTGCGAGGCGTCCCAGGACCTCCTCCGGGTCAGCGCCTTTTTCCAACATTTTGAGCGCTTTCTCGAGCTCAGTTTGCTGCAAGGCTAGGGCGGAGTCACGATAGGTTTTGACCACATCGGCTGATTGCCGCTCAAGCAATCCCTCTTTCAGCGCTTCGATGCCCGAGGCGACAATTTCATCGGCCTTGCTCGCCTCTGACGCACGCAGGCGCAGGTTTTCCTCGATGACCTCGCGCATATCGTCAACGGTGTAGAGATAGATGTCAGGAATTTCGGCTACCTGCGGCTCAATATCCCGCGGCACCGCCAAATCGATCATGAGCATGGGCCGCCAGCGCCGCGCTTTGACCGCTTCCTCTGCCGCACCCTTCCCAAGAATGGGCAACTGACTTCCGGTCGAACTGATGACAATGTCGGCATCGGGCAAACGCTCTGTCACGTCAGCCAGCAGAATCGCTTCTGCATCAAACTGCGCGGCCAATTGCTCAGCGCGCTCAAGTGTTCGGTTGGCAATGATCAGCTTCGAGACACCCGCGTCCCGCAAATGCCGGGCCACGAGCTCGATGGTCTCGCCCGCACCCAAAAGGAGTGCGGTGCTGCGTTCCATATCACTGAAGATCTGGCGCGCCAGATCAACCGCCGCGTAGGCCACCGAGACCGGATTTTCGCCAATGGCGGTATCCGTACGCACCTTTTTCGCGATCCGAAAGGCTTCCGGGAAAATCAGATTCAGGTGAAATCCGACCGCTCCTGCCT
>JAAEZV010000191.1 GCA_018222695.1 Gammaproteobacteria bacterium | reverse complement strand
GTGATGCAACCACCATTGGCTCGCGCTACCCATGCGCCAAGCGTCCCCTAGATCGGGATCTCGCACGAAAACGGGGATGACTGGGCTCGCCTGCGCTGCCGCAGCCAGTCCGGGCAAGTCCGCAAGCCGGAGATCGTCCCGAAACCAGTAGATGGACACATCAGCCATGGAGTGGCTCCTGTTTGTTGAAAAGTAAGTAGTCAGCGCACTGGGCCATCAACGTAAATGGCGAGCTACTGAATTTATGGGTACAAAGGTCGTCGGCGCGCGTCTGACCTTGATTGAGGATGATCAGCGGCTTGCCCTGATCAACTGCGTAGCGACAAAAACGCAGTCCTGAATACACGGATAGAGAGCTACCGACGACCAGCATGCCCTCTGCGGCGTCGATCATCTGATAGCACTCATCGACCACAGGGCCCGGCACCGTACCGCCAAAAAATACGACCTCTGGCATCACAACGCCGCCGCATGCTCGACAATGGGGTACGCGAAAGTCGCTGACGTAATGGGTCGGCAGATCAGCATCCCCGTCAGGCCGGAGCGTCAAGGAAGACGTATCGGGTAATGCATTGTGGCTTTTGATCCAGTTTTGTATCGCTCCGCGGCTTGTGACATAGCTGCAATCAAGGCATCTAACCCGATCCAGTCGGCCGTGGAGATCGATGACCCGTTGGGAGCCGGCACGTTGATGTAGCCGGTCGACATTTTGTGTGATCACGCCCTCAAGTATTCCCGCTTGCTCGAGTTTTACCAGGGCGGCATGGCTTTCATTTGGCTGGGCCGCGCTGACACGCGGCCAGCCCAGCGCGGATCGACTCCAGTAGCGCTGCCTTTTCGACGAGTCAGAGATAAATTCGTCGTGCTGAATAGGTTGGCTGCCCAGCCATGTTCCCTTGTGATCGCGATACGTAGGTATCCCCGAGGCGCTGCTGACGCCCGCACCTGTTAGCGCTACCCAAGTGCGGCGCGATTCGAGAATTGTCAGTAAAGAGTCAACCGATTCACTCATGAAGCGTATACGTCTGTGCTGGCACGTGGATTTCCGCGAGACATGAGGGCAGGAGAGCGATGCACATTTTGATGACAGGTGGCACGGGTCTCATTGGCACAGCCACTTGTGCCGTGCTTTACGCCGCCGGCCACAAGCTGACAATTCTTACGCGACGGGCGCGTCCCGCGACGACTGAGGCGACGTACATTACCTCGCTTGGGGAGTGCGCTGAGACGGTCGATGTCGTAATTAATCTCGCAGGAGCGGGCCTTGCGGATAGACGATGGAGCAGTGCCTACAAGCGGCAAATCGTATCCAGCCGGGTGGATCTCACCCGAGAACTCGTGGTTTGGATGAGCGAGCTCGAACAGCCCCCCAAGAGACTGATCAGCGCGAGCGCGATTGGTTACTACGGGGCAGCAGATGAGCAGACCTTCAGCGAGGGCGCTGGCGTTGGAACAGGTTTTTCGGCGGCGCTGTGCCAATCGTGGGAGGAAGAGGCCGGCAGGGCCGCTGAGTATGGTACGCAGGTGAGTCTTTTGCGTTTTGGCGTGGTGTTGGCGAGAGAGGGAGGCGCGCTGGGGAAGATGACGCAGTCGTTTCGGCTCGGTGTAGAGACCTGGTTGGGGTCGGGTGAACAGTGGCTCAGCTGGATCCATCTGGAAGATGCCGTCAGAGTTATCCAGCATGTGCTTGCCCTTGAATGCCCTGCGGGCGTCTACAACACAGTGGCACCTCAGCCTGCCCGGCACCGGGAGCTCGCCCATGAAGCAGGGCGGCAATCCAGAACTTGGTTGAAGCTGGGGGTGCCCGCGCTTGCCGCCAGGCTCATGGCCGGGGAAATGGCAGAAGAACTGCTCCTCAGCGGGCAGCGTGTGCTGCCCTCGCAACTGCTTGAGGATGGCTTTCAGTTTCACTACCCCAGCCTAAAGGAGGCCCTTGGGGACGCAATGCCAGGTGTGGCTTAAGCGGAGCTGACTTGCTGGTAATCCATAAACGCTTCTTGAACCCCTTCTTGACCCTTTAACTTCTTGAGGGCGGAGCGTTCTAACTGCCTTACCCATTCCCGGCTGACGCCCAGTCGGTCTGCGATTTCTGAGCGGGACAGGGGGGGACCGTCATGCAACCCCCAGCGGGCGACGACAACCGCCTGCTCATTGGCCTCCAGCTGATCCACAGCCTCGCCCAGAAAACGATGCAAGGAGTCCTGCTCGGCGTTACCCGTTGTATCGCCGTACTGCTCCGTTGTGAGCGTGTCGACCAGCGTACCGTCATCGTCGTCATAGCGAGGCGCGTCGAGCGAGATCGCTAAGTTGCGTACCTCTAGGATTTCCTTGGTTTTTTGCTTGTCCATGCCCAGCTTTTTAGCGAGCTGCGCGGCATCGGGTTCCATACCCGTCTTGGCCTGCTCTATTGCGCGTTCTCGGTAAACTTTGTTCACTTGGTCTTGAACGTGGGTGGGCAAGCGAATCAGGCTTCCGGTGTCGCCGACGTAGCGCCGGACGGCCTGCGTGATCCAGTTGAAGCAGTAGGTGCTGAACCGATAGCCCTTCGCGTACTCGAACTTTTCAGCTGCTCTGATGAGTCCCAAGGTGCCTTCCTGAACGAGGTCGAGATACCCCACGCCACGGCCACGATATCGCCCCGCAATGGAGTGGACCAGTCTGAGGTTATGCATGACCAGGGCATCCCGCGCTTCGGTGTACTCTCTGAGCGCTTTTCGGATGCTCTTCAGCACTGTTGGCTCTAGAGCGATAGGTGCGGGCGGCGACAACCAATGTCGTGACCAATGGCCGATGGCATCTGCTACTGCGTCAGGGAACTGACCCCCGGCGCGGCGCAACATGAACACCGCGATCCCAACGGTGAGGCTGGCTGGAATCTTGAGGCCATTCACCATATCGGCGTGGTGTTTTTTCGACCCGCGTTTCCTCAGTGTCTTGGCGGCGTCTACCGTGATGTCGGCGAGATCCCCGTCTGAAAAATAGGGTGCCAGCTCACGACGCAGTGTGAAGTGCTGTTCACGGCTGGGGAAGCGCTTTACCTCGGGAGGACACTCAAGCGCGTTAAGAAGCAAGTCCGCCAGCGTCGACCGCAGGTCCGCCACCTCTGAAAAAAGAGTGGAGAGCGCATCTACCGCGGCCCACTTCTTGCCGTCAATGACCTTCTCTTCATCCGCTGTGAGTAGCGGATAGCGCCGAATTTCCGCGAACATCAATTCCAGATCAGCGTCTTCACTACTGTCTAATGTTTGCATGGTGCCCCCCTTTTAGCTCACTTACCTATACGGAGGCAGATCGATGGCAGGTTCTCTCGACAGAACACTTTGTCCATGTTTCAGGTGAACAAAACATGGACAAATTTCAGGTTATGGCAAT
Source organism: Gammaproteobacteria bacterium (assembly GCA_018222695.1). Classification (GTDB taxonomy): domain Bacteria; phylum Pseudomonadota; class Gammaproteobacteria; order Pseudomonadales; family Halieaceae; genus Luminiphilus. Next base: position 839 of record JAAEZV010000191.1, on the reverse strand, counting down.
CCGGCTCGGCAAATGTCGCGTAAAACTGGACAAATCGCGTACAGGAGAGCGTCATGAACGCACCGGTCAAAAACTTACAAGCGTTGGAGCCGCGCCCCTTATACGGCATTGGCACCGTCGCCAGACTCACAGGCCTGAAGTCAGACACGCTTAGAGTATGGGAGAGACGGTACGGCCTGGGTGCGAGTTACAAGTCACCTACCGGGCGCCGCCAGTACACTCAATCAGATCTTGACCATCTGCAGTTGGTGTCTGCCCTCGTGAAGCAGGGTGTCAGGATCGGTGAGATTGCAGCGTCTGATCGCAAGACATTGGAAGTGCTAATAGAGCAGCAGGATCACATGTCGCCGTCACGGCCTCTGCCCCCGGCAAAGCCCCGGGTGGTGTTTTTGGGCGCGGATCTCTGCCGTTGGCTGGATGGTCATCAGGGCTGCATTTCTGGTGTATCGGCCTTGTTGGCTAGAATGTCTGTTGATGACGCCGTGGCATCACTCGGCGCTGACGAGCCCTGCGACATGTTGGTGGTGCACTGCCCATCTTTGACGATGCAGCAAATCCGGGGCGTTGAGGCGCTCGGTGAGCGCTTGGGTGTGCGGCGCACCATCGTGTTGTATCAGTTCGGCAACGATCAGTGGTTAGCGGAGTTAGAGCGCATGGGGCACTCCGCGTTTCAATACCCCATAGAGCCCTCGCAACTGGCCTTTGAAATCGGTCGCAGTCAGGTGGAGAAAGAGACGTCTCAGGGGGTCGGCAATTTATCGGAGTTAATGCCGGCCAAGCCGCGCATGTTTAATGACGCCGAGCTGCGTGCCGCAGCTGAAGAAAAAATCGTGTTGGAC
>JAAEZV010000190.1 GCA_018222695.1 Gammaproteobacteria bacterium | reverse complement strand
CGAACTCGCGCTGCAGGCCATTTGTGAAGTGCACCACAACTGGTCTGCCCGGTGGGCGGAGAATTTTCTCTACCCGCATACGGGTACGAATAGAGTCCGAAAACCGATGCGTGAGGGGCGCGAGATATTCCCGGCTGCCGCCCTCTACCACCCGCCACTGCGGCCGATCCTTGAGTGACAGCAAACCGTGGTTGCGGAAGAAGCGGATAAAAAACTCTACCGGAAAATCCTGCGCATCCTCAAAGTCTGCGGACCAGATCGCAGACGTCATCGCCAGTAAATAGCTGCGACTAAAATGTGCGCTGAATCCGTGACGTTCGAGATACTCACCAAGGGTCTGGTCCTGAGGGAGTTGGCCACTTTCCAAATCTGCGATTGCAAGTTTGTTGAAGCGCAGGATCTCTCTGATCATATTCAGAAAGCTGGGTGAGAGCAGGTTGCCGCGCTGCGCAAACAGGGTGTTGAGATTGTTGCCGGCGTATTCGAGGCCGTTTGTTTCGTCGCAGACAGAAAAACCCATCGAGGTGGGCTTACTTGCGACACCGAGCTCGCTGAAGAGCTCGATCATGTTGGGATAGTTACGGTCGTTATAGACGATAAAGCCGGTGTCGACGGCGAAGCGACGGGTGCCGATCTCCACGTCGTAAGTGGCGGTGTGGCCACCGATGCGATCTCGGGCTTCGAAGATATCGACGCGGTGACCGCGTCTAACGAGCTGGTGGGCGCATCCCAGCCCGGAGATGCCCGCTCCAATGACTGCAATGTGCATTGCTGACGACCTCCGGCCACCAGACAGGGAATGGTTCTAGCTGTTACGGCCCGCAGAGAGCGACGGATCAGGTGAATTAGGCTGGCCTTGACAGTTGCCAGAGGGCTCAAATCTGCGGGAAATAAGCTGTTGAGTGAGGTATCAAGGCGTTGCCACTGGGTGTATCCTGTCCTACCGGGATGATGGTTTGACCTTTTCATGGCAAACAAAAAAGACGCAAGTACCGCTCCTGCGGCGAACGGCAACGGGAAATGGAACGTTCCGACAGGCCGCCGTACGGATGAGTGGAGTGAAGCGCTGGTGCTGGTTGGCGAAAGCCAGGATCGGGGCGCCTTCACGCGTTTTTTCCGTCATTTTGCCCCGTTGATCAAGGCGTTTGCCCTCTCAGGCTCGAGTTTGTCCGCGTCCCATGCCGATGAGCTTGTGCAGGAAGTGATGCTCAAGGTCTGGCAAAAGGCAGGCGGCTTTAACCCGGAAAAGGCTGCTGCTTCGACCTGGGTCTATACTATTGCGCGCAACTGCAGAACCGATATGTTCCGGCGTTTGCAAAAGTTTGATACGCCACTGGCCTCCGATGACTTCGAGCTGGAAAGCGAGGAGGAGGAGTCCTTCGTGGTCTTGCACACCCGCCGTGGTGCCGAGCGGGTTCGTGAGTTGATGGGCGATTTGCCGCCCGATCAGGCGCAAATACTGGCCAAGGTCTACATGGAGGGTAAATCCCACTCCGAGGCCGCGGCAGAGCTCGATTTGCCTCTGGGCACCGTCAAATCGCGGGTGCGCCTCGCCATCCAGAAGCTCCAAGGGCTGATGGAGGCTTAAATGGCGATGGCAATTCCCCAGAAAGTCACAGGTTTATTAGTGTTGGGAAGTAAACCGTTTGCGCGAGATCCTCGTAATGTCAATGTACATGAGAGTGGTTTGGATTAAGTAGCGATGGCACATCATCACCCCCCAATGGATTTGCTCATAGAGTATGCGACTGGCGCGCTTCCTGTTGCCCAGTTAGCTTGTGTGGCGGCGCATCTGAGTTACTGCCAGCGCTGTCGGCAGTTGGTTGATAGGTTAGAGGATGTCGGCGGGGCACACCTTGAGCGTTTGGATCCGCAACCTGTGGGCGAATCGGTACTCGAATCGGTCATGGCGCGCCTCGACGATCCCGAGCCGCTGAGATACGCGCCCAATGAAGCATCTGACACGCAACTTCCGGGCCTGCTGGACCGCCTGATCAACGGCAACTATGCCGATCTGGTGTGGAAGCGTGTCACACAATCCCTGAGCATCAGTTATCTCAAAACCGGCGACCCCAGTCACGAGTTTGCGTTGTATCGCATTGCTGAAGGTGGTCGCATCCCCGAGCATACCCATGGTGGCAGCGAGATGACGCTGGTACTGCGCGGTGGCTTTGCCGATGAGAGCGGCGAGTACCACCCGGGTGATTTCCTCGTTCGGGAGGGGTGGGACAAGCACACCCCGGTCGCACTGGAAGGTGAAGAGTGTATCTGTCTGGCGGTGCTGGATGCGCCCCTGCGATTCACTCGGTTGCGACACCGCTGGCTCAACCCGCTTCTGAAACTCCGCGCGGGCTGATCTTTCACCGACTCGTCTCCAGTGGCGCTGTAGGGCACTGCTCCTGCCAAGCGACCGCCTCAAAAATCAGCCGACTGGAAATCCAATAACACCGGGATCGCGGTGATCCCAGAAAACCAGGCGAACTTCACTATGCAATTAGTCATACCCCGTGAAACCCAACCGGGAGAGAATCGCGTCTCTGCGACTCCCGAGACGGTGAAAAAGTTGGTGCGGCTCGGTGCGGATGTGGTCGTTGAGTCGGGTGCGGGCGCGGGTGCCGGCATCAGCGATGCAGACTACGAAGCAGCGGGCGCCAGCATCGGTTCCGATCGGTCAGCATTGCTTGGCAGTGCGGACATGGTGCTCCGGCTGCGCAAGCCCGAGATGGATGAGATCAGCCAGCTTAAGGCCGGCTGTATTCACGTCTCTTACCTCGACCCGTTTAACGAAAAAGATCTGATCAAGGCCTTTGCCAGCCAGAACGTGACAGCGGTGAGTATGGAGATGATCCCTCGCTCAACCCGTAGTCAGAAGATGGATGCGCTGAGCTCCCAGGCAAACCTCGCGGGCTACATGGCGGTGATGTTGGCGGCTAATAACATGCCCAGCATCATGCCGATGATGATGACGCCAGCGGGCACACTGAAGCCTGCGAAGGTGTTCATCATCGGTGCGGGTGTTGCAGGCCTGCAGGCCATCGCGACTGCCAAGCGCCTCGGCGCTCGGGTCACCGCGTTTGACACGCGCCCGGTCGTTGCCGAGCAGGTGGAATCTCTGGGTGGAAAGTTCTTAGAGATCGATTTGGGTGATACGGGACAGACGGCCGATGGCTACGCCAAGGAATTGACGCCCGAGCAGGTGGAGATGCAGCGCCAGGCGCAGAAAGCGGTGATTGCTGATTCCGATGTGGTGATCACGACGGCGCAGGTCTTCGGCCGCAAGCCGCCGGTATTGGTCACAGCCGACATGGTCGAGGGTATGTCCCCCGGCTCTGTGATTGTCGACATGGCTGCCGAAACCGGCGGTAACGTCGAAGGGTCAGTTCCTGATGAGGTGGTGAACGTTAACGGTGTGACTATCGTGGGTACCGCCAACCTCGCTAATCTGGCTCCGCGCGATGCGACCCAGATGTACGCGAGCAACATGTTCAACCTCGTCGAGGACACCTGGGACGAGGAGGCCAAGCAATTTGTGCTCGACCTCGAGAACGATATTCTCCCCGGCTGTGTGATCACCCATGGCGGTGCCATTGTTCACCCCACCATCAAAGACATTATTGAGGGAGGCAACTGATATGTCCGGCGCAGAGTATTTGCTGTTTATTCTGATGTTGTCGATTTTCCTCGGCTTCGAATTAATCAATAAGGTGCCAGCGACGCTGCATACCCCGCTCATGTCGGGTGCGAATGCGATCTCGGGCATTACGGTGGTCGGTGCAGTCGCACTGGCGGGCACGGGTAACGAAAATGTGGCGATGTGGTTAGGCGTTGGTGCCGTGACACTCGCTAGCATCAACGTCGTGGGTGGTTACATGGTGACCGACCGCATGCTCGGCTTCTTCAAGAAGAAGGAGGACTGATCATGACGACTGAATTGATGACACAACTGGGTTACGTCCTCGCGGCAGGCCTCTTTATTTTTGGCCTGAAAATGCTGGGTTCGCCGGCGACTGCCCGTCGCGGCAACATGATTTCCGCCATCGGTATGCTGGTGGCGATTGTTTCAGCGCTGCTAGATCAGGGCATTGTCGACTTCACTTATATCGCCGCCGGTATGGTGGTGGGTGGTGCCATTGGTGCCATCGCTGCGCGCGCGGTGGCGATGACGGCCATGCCCGAGATGGTGGCCCTGTTCAACGGCTTCGGTGGCGCAGCCTCACTGCTGGTCGGCTGGG
>JAAEZV010000189.1 GCA_018222695.1 Gammaproteobacteria bacterium | reverse complement strand
GTCATGCTCAGCGAAAGAGCGCTCGAGATGGGGCCCACAGAATTCAAGTTACTGCATTTCTTCATGTCTCACCCGGAGCGGGCTTATTCCCGCGCACAACTGCTGGACAGGGTTTGGGGTGCGAATGTCTACGTAGAAGAACGGACGGTCGATGTGCACATTCGTCGCCTGAGAAAAGCGTTGCAGGCGGGTGACCCCATTTATGCAGATTTGATCCAGACGGTGAGGGGCACGGGCTATCGTTTCTCACCCCGCGATCTGGCGGTGGCGTGACCACGCCTGGCTTTCTAGCTCTGGAATCGCGCCGTCTCATAGCGGCACTGTTTGCAGCCTGTGGGATCTGGCTTGTAACGCAGGACTGGAAACTGGCTTTGATGACGCTGGCTCTTGTCCTGGCAATTTTTTGGGGCTGGCAGCTGACCAAGGTATACCACTGGTTTGCGAATCCTGAGCAGTTGCCGCCCATCTCTAACTCCGACCTTGGGGGTGTTCTTCGTGATGTCTATGCTCTCCGCAGCCGAGACACGCTGACTGCCAACGCATCCGCGCGGTCACAGCCTTATCTGACAGACTCCTTAGCGTCTATGCGGGACGCAGCACTGATCATCAATTCAGATGGGCGGCTGGTGTGGTGCAATGACGCGGCTGAATACCTGTTGGGAATCAGTTTTGAGGACGAAGAGGGTAAGCCATTCTCTGAGGTTGCACCCGGTAAGTCGCTGAAGCGCTACATGCGGGATGAGAACTATCAAAAACCACTGCGGATCAAGCCGGGGCCAGATCCTGAATTCTGTCTACAGCTCGAGTTTTCTCGTTTTGGGGTCAACGACCGCCTGGTATTCGTGAAAGATGTCACCGAACAGGACAGGCTGGAGCGAATGCGGCGTGACTTCGTGGGCAACGTGTCCCATGAGCTGCGCACACCGTTGACAGTGATCAAGGGCTACATAGAAACACTGCAATCGTTGATGCCAGAATCTGATACGCGACTTCAAAAGTCGCTCGGCTCGATGGATGTCCAGGCAGCCCGAATGGAGAACTTGATCTCGGATCTACTGTGGCTGTCGAGAATCGAGAGTGTGGAAGGGGAGCGCAAAGATGACCAGCTTGACTTGGTCGACCTGCTCACCCATCTGTGCGACGAGTTGATGGCCGCCTGGCCGGATCGAAGCATTGAGCTGGTGACTGCTTCAGAGCTCTGTGTGCTGGGTAATGCCGCGGAATTACGCAGTGCTGTCAGCAATCTGATAGTGAATGCCCTTAAGTACAGTGAAGCTCCTGTCAAGGTGACGTGGGCGAACACTATTGTTGGCCCTGAATTGGTTGTAGAAGATCGGGGGCCCGGTATCGACGCCAAGCATATTCCGCGCTTGACCGAGCGCTTTTATCGCGTCGATAAGAGTCGCAGTCAGGCAACCGGTGGGACCGGGCTGGGTTTGGCGATCGTCAAGCATGTAGCGGTATCGCATGACGCAAAATTGTTCGTTGATAGCGAGGTGGGCCGGGGCAGCACATTTCGGATGGTTTTTCCCAGCGAGCGTGCTGTAGCCTGTGCCGTCTGCTCAACGGAGAGTCGCCCCGTCGAATCTCGCCAGTGACGGCTCTGGTATCAACCTGACTTTAGGTTTTGTAACGGTTAGCATTGCGGGCTCCTGACGTCGGAATACAGCTATGAGTCGGTTCTGGATCGACAAAATATCGGGCCTAAAGCCCTATGTGCCGGGAGAGCAGCCGACTTCGGACTCGCTGATCAAGCTCAACACTAACGAGCATGCATTGCCGCCCGCAGAATCGGTTTTGGCCGCGCTAAGAAGCGCCTCGGGTGAAGCGCTTAGGCGTTACCCTGATCCCACCGCGTCAGCATTAAGATCTGCGATTTCTGCTGCCGAATCCGTTCCCCCAGACCAGATATTCGTTGGCAACGGCTCCGATGAAGTGCTTGCGCACCTGTGGTTTGCCTTGCTGAAAGGCAGACGGGTTCAGACGCTGGATACGACCTACGGCTTCTATCCCGTCTGGGCGGGACTCTACGATGCGGTCCTTACGGAAGTGCCGGTGCTTGAAGATTTCTCGGTGGACGTCGACACATTAAAAAACGATGACGCCGCGATTGTGCTGGCTAACCCCAATGCCCCAACAGGGCGGGCGCTGACGCGAGATGACATTGCTTTGCTTGCTGACTCAAACAGTGATCGGCTGGTGGTCGTCGATGAGGCCTACTTTGGCTTTGGTGCAGAAACGGCGGTACCTTTGATTGCGGACCACGACAACCTCATTGTCACCCGCAGCCTTTCCAAGAGCCATGCGCTGGCGGGCATGCGCGTGGGCTACGCTATTGCGCAACCAGATCTCATTGAAGGCTTGATCCGCGTCAAGGACTCTTTTAACTCCTATCCCCTGGATGCTCTTGCGCAGGCAGCGGCGGCGGCGGCGATCCAAGACACGCAGTGGCTTGAGAATGCCTCACGAGAAGTTCGCGAGGTCCGTGAGGTCATGAGCGCAGGATTGCGGGCGATCGGTTTCGAGGTGCTACCCTCGCAGGCCAACTTTATTTTCACTGAACATCAGTCACTTGCCGGCAGGCAAATCTTCGACGCCTTGCGTGCCCGGGACATCTTGGTGCGGCGCTGGGATAAGGAGCGCATTGAGAACTGGTTGCGCATCTCAGTGGGCACAATGGCGCAAGCAGAGCAGCTGTTGGTAGTGATGAGAGAGATCGTCTCGGCTGAGACCGGTTGAACCCGCTCAGCGGCGGCGAAGCACAATAGACCCGATGCTGTAGCCCGCGCCGAACGAGCACAATACAGCCAGGTCGCCGGCTACCAGATCCGCGTTGTGCTTGTGGAAAGCGATCACTGAACCGGCCGATGAGGTATTGGCATACTCATCGAGGATCGTTGGCGACTCCTGCTCGGTGGGCGATCTCCCGAAAACCTTGCGAGCGATGAGATCATTCATATTTTGGTTCGCCTGATGCAGCCAAATCCGTTTCAGGTCGTCGGCCGCAATGTTCATGTCGGCGAGCTGGCCCGTGATTTGGTCCGCCACCGCAGGACAGACCTCTTTGAACACTTTGCGACCTTCCTGAATAAACAGTTTGTCGATTTGACCGACCCCGCTCTCGTCGGCGCGATTCAGGAAGCCAAAGTTGTTGCGGATGTTATTGGAAAACAACGTCTGCAGGCGCGTATCCAGAATATCCCAACCAGATCCACTGGCGGCTGTGGCATCACTCTCGACCACTACCGCTGTGGCCACGTCGCCGAAAATAAAGTGTGAGTCGCGGTCGCGGAAGTTGAGATGACCAGTACAGATCTCCGGGTTCACAACCAATACACGTGCGGCGCTGCCGGATTTCACTGCGTCGCTGGCCTGCTGTATGCCGAAGGTGGCAGAGGAGCAGGCCACATTCATGTCGAAGGCGAAACCATTGGCGCCAAGGGCTGACTGAACCTCGATTGCCATCGCGGGATAGGCGCGTTGCATGTTGGAGGCGGCAACGATCACAGCGTCCAGTTCATGTGCGCTAATGCCTGCCTCGGCCATGGCTTGCTCGGCTGCTCTACAGGCGATTTCGCACATGACCGACGGCTCGTCGTTATGCCGCTCTGGAATCTCGGGCACCATACGCTCGGGGTCGAGAATGCCGGCTTTATTAATGACGTAGCGAGATTTGATGCCTGAGGCTTTTTCTATGAACTCGGCGGACGAGTGAGTTTTGGCCTCCAATTCCCCCGCGGCTATCGCCTCACTGTTATCAGCGTTGTAAAGATCGACCCAGGCATTGAACGAGGCGACCAGTTCCTCATTACTGATGCTCTCAGCCGGGGTGAAGAGCCCCGAGCCTGTGATCACCGCAGAGGCCGTCATGGGTCGACTTACCGCTTATCCAGCGGGACGAAATCTCTTTGGGTCTCCCCGGTGTAGAGCTGACGAGGCCGGCCGATGCGATAAGCGCCGCCGATCATTTCGTTCCAGTGCGCGATCCAGCCCACCGTTCGGCCAATGGCAAAAATCACCGTAAACATTGACGTTGGGATGCCGAGCGCCTTCAGAATAATGCCGGAGTAAAAATCGACGTTGGGGTAGAGCTTTTTCTCGATAAAGTACTCGTCTTTGAGCGCAATTTCTTCGAGTCGTTTGGCGATTTCCAGATTTTCGTCCTCGATGCCTAGCTCTGCCAAGACCTCATCCGCAGCCTGTTTCATGACTTTGGCCCTCGGATCAAAGTTC
>JAAEZV010000188.1:2023-4234 GCA_018222695.1 Gammaproteobacteria bacterium | reverse complement strand
TCCTCGAGATGTTTCTGGATAAGTATGTGCCGGCGCTCTACGCGACGCTGGGCGTCTTCCTGCCGTTGATTACGGTGAACTGCGCCATTCTGGGCGCATCGCTTCTGATGATGGAGCGCAGCTTTAATTTTGCAGAGAGCGCCGTATTCGGAGCGGGTGCCGGTGTGGGCTGGGCTTTGGCTATAGTGGCGCTCGCGGGTATCCGCGAGAAACTCAAGTACAGCGACGTGCCCGATGGGCTGCAGGGCTTGGGGATTACGTTTATTACCGTTGGGCTGATGTCTCTGGGCTTCATGTCTTTCGGTGGCATCGATATTTAACAGGCGACGGACAGGAGCTCAGATTCGATGGATATGACAATCGCTTACGGCGCCGGCATGTTCACCGCGATTATTTTGGCATTGGTGCTTGTGATTCTGGCGGCGCGCAGCCGACTGGTCGCCAGCGGCAATATTAGTATCGAGATCAATGGCGAGCGCACCATCGAGGTGCCGGCCGGTGGCAAGCTCCTGCAGACCCTCGCCGATGCCGATCTTTTCTTGGCGAGCGCCTGTGGCGGCGGTGGTACCTGCGCCCAGTGCAAGTGCGTTGTGGAAGAGGGTGGCGGTGCGATGCTGCCCACGGAAGAATCCTTCTTTACGCGCCGTGAAGCCAACGAAGGCTGGCGACTTTCCTGCCAGACACCCGTCAAGCAGGACCTCAAGATTCAGGTCCCCGAGGAGGTGTTTGGGGTTAAGCAGTGGGAGTGCACGGTCGAGTCTAACGAAAACGTCGCGACCTTTATTAAAGAGCTGGTGCTAAGACTGCCAGAAGGCGAGAGCGTTGATTTCCGCGCTGGTGGTTATGTTCAGCTTGAGTGCCCGCCCCATGCCGTTAAGTACAGCGATTTTGATGTCGAAGAAGAGTACCGCGGCGATTGGGAACGCTTTGGCTTTTTCAATATGGAGTCGAGCTGCAAGGACACCACTATCCGCGCTTACTCCATGGCCAACTACCCTGAAGAAAAGGGTGTGGTGAAGTTCAATATCCGCATTGCCACGCCGCCACCCGGCAGCGAAGGCATTTCGCCCGGCATCATGTCCAGCTGGACCTTTAACCTGAAGCCCGGCGACAAGGTGAACGTGTACGGTCCGTTTGGCGAGTTCTTTGCCAAGGAAACGGACGCCGAGATGGTGTTCATTGGCGGCGGCGCGGGTATGGCACCGATGCGGTCACATCTGTTTGACCAGATGAAGCGCATCAAGACCGATCGCAAGATCAGCTTCTGGTACGGCGCGCGATCACTGCGAGAGATGTTCTACGTCGAGGATTACGACGGGCTCGACGCAGAAAACGAGAATTTTGAGTGGCATGTGGCGCTGTCCGATCCGCAGCCTGAGGACAACTGGGACGGCCTGACGGGTTTCATTCACAACGTGCTCTACGAGCAGTACCTCAAGGATCACCCTGCGCCTGAAGACTGCGAGTACTACATGTGTGGCCCGCCGATGATGAACTCCGCCGTGATCAACATGCTGTTGGATCTGGGTGTAGAGCGGGAGAACATCTTCCTCGACGACTTCGGCGGATGACGCTACTGCTCAATACACGTTGCTTGGGGCCAGCTCTATTGCTGGCCTTTTGCTGTCTGGCGGGCTGTGCCGCAGATGAGCGGCCAGTGCAGATGGGTGGCGCTATCTTCGGTACGACCTGGTCGCTGACCTACCTGGGTGCTCCAGACGAAGTCAGCCCTGCGCAAGTTCAGTCAGAGATCGATGCAGCCTTCGCCTTGGTGAACGAGAGCATGAATCACTACGATCCCGCGAGCTTGATCAGTGAGTTCAATGCCCTGCCTGCAAACACGCCGATCGAGGTCGATTGGGATTTTACCTATGTGTTGTCGGCCGCCCTCGAGCTCACTGTGGCGACCCGGGGCGCCTACGACGTGAGTGTGAGTGCGTTGTCGGACCTCTGGGGTTTCGGGCCAGAGGGCCCTAAACAGTTTCCCGGCGCCGCCGATATTGAGATGACGCGGAGTCAGGTGGGTGTGGCGCAGCTCGACTGGCAGTCCACCACGCGCACCTTGAGTAAGCGCGCGCCCGGATTAAAGCTCGATTTTTCATCACTGGCCAAAGGTTATGCAGTGGATCTGGGAGCCGATGCACTTGAGGATCTCAGTATTCCCCATTTTATGCTGGAGGTGGGCGGCGAGGTCAGGGTGCGGGGTGCGAG
>JAAEZV010000188.1:0-2013 GCA_018222695.1 Gammaproteobacteria bacterium | reverse complement strand
CCGATACGCGCGGCGGTATTCAAGCAGCGCTGGCGGTGACTGATACGGGTATCGCGACCTCGGGTGATTACCGTAATTTTTTTGAGCACGACGGGGAGCGCTACTCTCACCTGATTGATCCACGCACCGGTTACCCGATTCAGCATGACGTGGTGTCCGTGACAGTAGTACACGGCTCTGCAATGATGGCGGACGCGTGGGCGACTGCGCTGACCGTTATGGGTTCCGCTGAGGCCATGGTGCTCGCCGAAGAGCGCGGCCTCGCGGTCTATCTGCTCAAGCGCTCCGGTGACACGCTGGAGGTGTTTTCCAGCACGGCCATGGCACAATGGCTGGCTGAGGGGGGCTCATGAAGCGCCGCAACCGGGAGAATGAAGCATGACATTTGTACTCGCATTGTTGGTGTTTATGGCCATCATGGCCGCAATGGCGGTTGGCGTGATCTTTGGTCGAGGCCCCATTAAAGGGTCCTGTGGTGGACTCGGAGCAGTGGGCATTGATCAGGACTGCGAGATTTGTGGTGGTGACCCCCAGCGGTGCGAGAGCAATATGGAGCCGGCACCGGTACGACAATATGACCCGAATCGGGACGGTCGCTAAACGAAGCGGGATCGCGCTCTAGCGCGCCTGAACCGGCTGCGAGCCCTATGCCGCTCTCCTGGGATTTGATTATTCGTTTCACGCTCGGTGGCGGCCAACGCCGCTTTACCCGATTTGTCGCGCTCGCCTCCCTTTTGGGGATGCTGCTGGGTGTTGCGGCGCTCATTACCGTACTGTCGGTCATGAATGGATTTGGTGGTGAGCTGCATCAGCGCTTGCTCACCGTGACGCCGGACATGGTCCTCGAGCCCGCGAACCCGAGCGAGGTGGCACTCGGTGATCTGCTGACGGCCGCGACCGAGCAGCCTGCCGTGGTCGCGGCTACTCCTTTTCATCAGGGCACGGCGCTGCTGCGCCACGCGGGGCACAGTCGGGGTGTTCAGATAGTGGGCGCGCCGCAATCGGGATTGCGCGATGTGATCGACCTCGACTCGCACATCACCTTTGGCGACCTACAGGCGCTCGAACTGGAGCCATTTTCCATCATCCTGGGTGCTGATCTGGCGCGACTTTTGCGCGTGCGGCCCGGCGATAATGTGGACATCTTGCTGCCACGGTTAACTGTGAGCCCGATGGGGGTGTTTCCCAAAAGCCGATCGCTTCGGGTGGTCGGCACGTTCGCTGTCGGCGCGCCGCCTGATGCCCAGGTTGCTTATGTCGCAGCGGCAACGGCGCGAAAGCTGCTCGGGTCTGCAGGTACCCAAGGTATTCAACTACGGCTGAGCGATCGCGAGCTGGTGCCACAGGTCAGTGAAGCAATTCGCCCATTGGTCGGGGAGTCGACCAAGCTCCGCGACTGGCGCAGCTCCCAAGGCTCCCTTTTTGCTGCGATCAAAATGGAGAAGATCACGGTCGGGATATTACTGACCTCCGTCATTCTGGTTGCGGCATTTAACTTGATCGCCACCTTGACCATGTCAGTAACTGAAAAGCGCGGCGACATTGCGATTCTTCAGGTGCTGGGTTTGCCTGCCAAGAAGCTACTCATGCTGTTTTTGGGTCATGGGCTTTTGCTTGCGCTACTGGGTATTTCGCTCGGGGCGGTGGCAGGTGTGGCGCTAGCGACCACGATCTCTGATCTTTCCCTGTGGGTGGAGCAGGCGTTTGGTCTGGTGCTGTTCGACCCTGCTGTGTATTACATCGGCGGTTTACCATCCACGCTGCTGTGGGGAGATGTTTTGGCGGTGGTGACCGTTGCCTTTGTCCTGAGCTTGCTGGCCAGTGTGTATCCCGCATGGCGTGCAGCGCAGGTGCCACCGGCAGAGGTACTCAACTATGTCTGATCGCGCCGTACTCGAGGCTGTGGAGCTGGGTAAAACCTATCGTGACGCCCGGCGAGACATTGTGGTGCTCGACGGGTTGGCGCTGTCGGTGTCGGCGGGCGAGTGGCTGGCGATTGTGGGCGCCTCGGGC
>JAAEZV010000187.1 GCA_018222695.1 Gammaproteobacteria bacterium | reverse complement strand
TATGGCGCGATCGCAAGGCCTCCGGTTCATAGTGGGTCGGTGATCGACTTTGATGACACGGAAGCTCTGGGCATGCCAGGTGTGGTCAAAGTGAAAGCGATCAGGGCTGGTGTGGTGGTGTTGGCGGATAGCTACTGGCGGGCGCAGAAGGCGCGCGCCAAACTCAAGATCGAGTGGGACCGCGGTGTAAATGACGGGGTCTCCAGTGAGCAGTTCTATGCGGATTATCGTGCCTTGGCCGACACCCCTGGTTTGCTGGCAGAGGATATCGGCGATGCTATCGGCGCGCTCGATGCGGCGGAGGCGAGCGGGAGCGTGGTCGAGGCAACCTACGAGATGCCGCTGCTGGCTCACGCTACTTTGGAGCCCATGAACTGTATCGCGCAAGTTGAGGGCGACACCTGCACGATCTGGAGCGGCACCCAGTACCAGTCCAACGACCAAGAGGTGATCTCGCGGTTTCTGGGAATCCCCCAGCAGAACGTCACCATCCACCGGCCGCTGATGGGCGGTAGCTTCGGGCGTCGCTCGAGTAAGACCGCGGACTACACCGTTGAGGCGGTAGAAGCGGCCATGGGTGAGTCGGTACCGGTGCAAATTATTTGGTCGCGGGAAGAAGACATCCGCAGCGGCCATTATCGGCCACTATTTGTGCACAAGCTCCGCGGCAGCGTGGACGAGTCCGGTATGCCGGAGGCCTGGCATCAGGTCGCAGTGGGTCAGTCGCTCATGCAGGGCACCAAGCACGACCCCACTTATATGGTGCGGGGTATCGATATCTATTCGCTGGATGGTTGTTTGCAGGAGCCTTTTGGGGTGTTCCCCTACGGGACCTCTTATCAAATCCCTAATCATCGTGTTGAGAGCCACAACGCGCCCAAGAGAGGCATTGTTCCTCAGGAGTGGCGCTCGGTTGGCCACACCCACACGGGTATTGCCTACGAGTGTTTTCTGGATGAGTTGGCGCACAAGGGCGGCATCGATCCCATGGAGCTCCGGTTGCGTCTGACCAAGGATCACGCACGTATGAACCGTGTATTGCGCGTATTGAAAGAAAAATGTGATTGGGACACGCCGCTGGCACCCGGTCGCGGACGCGGTGTGGCATCGCGGATCTACAACATTTCACCGGTTGCTCAGGCGGTCGAGGTGACAGTTGCCGAGAATGGAGATTTCACCGTCGATCGCGTTGTCTGCGTGGTGGACTGCGGGTTCGCGGTAAATCCACTCGGTATCGAGGGGCAGGTAGAAGGCGGCCTCGCCTACGGACTGGGAGGGGTGGCCTTCGGCAACATCGACATCGTCAATGGCGAAGTGCAGCAGAGTAACTTCCATGACTATCCGGTGATGCGTCTGCCACAGATGCCGAAGGTTGAGGTGCATATTCTGCCTAGCGATGAACCGCCTACCGGGATCGGCGAGCAGGCCACGACACCGATTGCACCGGCCGTCGCCAATGCCTTATTCAATGCGACCGGGCGACGTGTGCGGCGGTTCCCGCTGTCGAGTCAGGGGTTTAATCTGGTCTGAGGTTGAGATGGCGCTGGAGCACATGGTATGGCTGACCCCTAAAGCGGGGGTAAGTGATGACAAAATGGCAGAGATCCTCGCGTCGATTCGCGCGCTGACTCATATCCCGGGTGTTGTGGCGATTTCGGCGGGGCAAAACATCACGGACCGCGCCAATGGTGCGACCCACGGGGTGCTTGTCACACTGGAGGGGGCCGACGATTTGCCGGCGTATTTGAATCACCCCGACCATCAAGCGGTCGGGGTGGTATTGCGCGAACACTGCGAAGTGCTCGCGCTGGACTACGAGCGTTAACGCGCGCTGACCGAACCCGTCGCTTTGGGTGCAAATACGAGCAGGGCATTACCCGCTTCGTGGTTATAGAGACCGTATCCTGAATTGATCACCATATGGCCTGCACCGAGCGCTGGCCCGGATCCGCTCATACCTCCGCCTTGCGCAACAACACCATTGGTACCGGTCACCGGCGTGGTGGTGTTGTAAGACCAGATGATCTCGCCGCTGTCTCGGTCGTAGATGCGGATAATGCCATCGAGGTGACCTGCGATGACCGCACCGTCTATGGCCGTAATGGCGGCCGACACGCCGGGGTCACAGAAGGGCCGGCCCTCCCCGCAGACGTTTTCCTGCACATGACGCCACAGCACCTCGCCGGTCACAGCATCGACAGCTGAGACACCGGGGCGGGCGAGTTCGGGATCCAGCCATTCGCCATTGCGGGTATCGTTCATGTCATTGATGGGGACATAAACAGTTGTGCCATCAGCGGCCATGCCAAAGTGCACGCCGCCTTGAATGCTGCCCCGCCCCAGTTTGACTTCCCACAATTTGTTCTGGCCTGTCTCCCAGTCGAGCGCAAATACCCGGCCATCTTTTTGGCCAGCAACGACCACCGTTTTGCCCTCGCTTATATCCACTAGCAGGGGGCTGGATGCCTGGTCATAGTCGGGGCCATCCTCCTCCGGGCAGTTAGGGTTATCGGCCATCATGCACGCAACGTTCCAGGCGTCGCCGGGGAAGGTTTGTCGCGACCACAGGCGCTCTCCGGTATCGAGCGCGACAGCGATCACAGCGTCACTGTTGGTATCAGCGGGGGAGGAGTAATTTTCACCTGTGCCGAAAATCAGCAGATTTTTGTCCACGTCGACGGTGGGGCTGGTCCAGACCGGCGCGCCAGATGGGCCGAGCATATCTGTCCCCACGCTGGTAGTCCCCACTGAGGCGGGTGGGTTGGGTATGGCGTAACTGTCCCAGATCACGCTGCCGTCAGCGGCATCGACTGCCATCACGTGGCCGCGAAAGGTGCAGCAGGCATACTCCGGGTTGGCTGCCGTGACCACCTCGAGCGATGACACGGGCACATACAACTTGCCCGCTGCATAGGCCGGGGTGCCTGTGAGGGTCGCGCTGTGGTGCTCATCGGGACTGGTCTGCCAGACCAGCTCGCCAGTGGTGGCATCGACGGCGTAAAGGTTGGCGATGATGTCGCCGAAATAGGCGGTGGCGGCGCCATCTGGCCCGCGTTTGCCGATGGTAATGCCGGTGCGGACTTCAGCACGGGCAGCATAGGTCCAGCGGACACAGCCGGTCTCCAGATCAAAAGCATAGACAGTGCCATCCTGACTACCGACGAACACAGCTCCCATGGCGATCGTCGGTTGCGATCGGGCGCGGGTGGAGGCTGGGAAGCCGAAGCTCCACTTCAACTCAAGATCAGCAATTTGTGATCGGTCGAAGCCAGCGGCATCAGCCGACACGTAGCGGCGGGTATCGTGGCCCCAGCCTGTCAGCTGACTTTCGTCGAGCGAGGTGAAGATACTTGCCGAAGCGTCACACCAGGCCACCTCGGGACCGGCGTCGGGATCACCGAGCCGCATTTGCGTGATGTACTCGACGATGTGCTGCTTGTCTCCGTCAGAGAGATGCGCAGCTTGAGATTGCATGATGCCCTCGGTGATCGACCGATACAGCACCTGCGGAGACATGAGTTCCAGCCAAGTGGTGTGGGGCGCCTTGTAGACCTGTGCTTCGTGACAGCCGGCACAGTGCTCGATGTACAGCGGCTTGCCGGGCAGTGCATCCCGGTCGCCCAGATCGCCGACCCAGGCGTACTGCTCGTCCATCGAGCCCAACGTGGCAGGCTCGGCTTCTGCGGAGGCGTCTGCCGCCGCAGATGTGGCCTCCTCCTTTGCCTGACAGCCCATCAATACTGTCAGAGTAAGAACAACGGCCCCGGCACCTAGGCGGTTCCCCATGTCAAAGATCATTGCGGCCTCTCCCTTTTTGTTGTGTCGAAAATAATAAAGGCTTGGGAGCGAGATTGGTACGGACATTTCAGTGGCCCCGCGATGGAGTCTCAGACTCTGGCCCGGTGTTGAAAAGCTGGTTATGGTGGGGCCTTGGCGCTCTGAGAGCGCTGAATGACACTCAATCAATACAGGAGCGTGACATGGCCCGGGAAAATCTTTGGCTGGTCAAATGCACTGACCGTGACGGCGACGACGTGGATGATCTGCGAGAAGAGCACATGGCGGGGCATTTGGCGCATATTGAGGCGATCGTGGATCACATTGCCATGGCGGGCCCGCTCAAGGACCCCGCGGGAGAAAAAATCGTGGGTAGCATGCTCGTTTACCGAACCGACGATCTCGAGCAAGCCAAGGCTTGGTTAGATGGCGACCCTTACTCGCGTTGCGGGATATGGGGAACGGTTG
>JAAEZV010000186.1 GCA_018222695.1 Gammaproteobacteria bacterium | reverse complement strand
ACATAGGGCCGCTCGTTGCTCGGACGTCCGAGAATTTGATTCAGGAATTTCATCGGGTTTGGTGTATGGGTGAGCGTAGCGATACCCAGCTGGTGAAAAGCGTTGATCAGAAATCCTGTGGCGATACCCACCGACTCCGGCACGTAGTAGTGCTTTTGTCGCGCACCTGACTCATCGATGCCGTATCGCTCTGCAAATACAGCAATCAACCATGGCGCCGTTTCCAAAAACGGCTTGGACGCATCCGTGCCTATTTTTTTCAGATCATTCAGCCATCTCTCTCCCGCCCGACCACCGTAGAACGCCTGCTCTTCTGCCTCCGCCGCCTCGCGGATCGCACGCTTGGTGTTAGGGTCACACACGCAGGCAAAGTGCCATGGTTGGTGGTTCGCGCCGCTCGGCGCTGAACCTGCAGCGAGCACACAGGCCTCAATCACGGCACGATCGATGGGCTCATCAGAAAAGTCTCGCACCGTGCGCCGGGTTGCCAGACGATCCTTATACGCCACAGCGTTGTCCAGTATCACTCCCGGTGCCAGTCGTTCTGGGGCGCGGAGGGGTACTGGGTCGTAGTTAAAGTCCGTCATGCTTTTGCTCACCGTCTAGCGTAAAAGACATGAGTGTATACCGATGCTATGGCAGCAACTTATGGGCCCGGGGCGCGCTGTCAAAGGCGGCAACGCACAACTCAGTGATTAATCAGTTAGCATCGTGCTATGAGGATCATTCAACGAGCGGGTGTCAGCGCAAAGGATCGAGACCTTGCACTGAAGTGGGTCAAACGCTGCCTGCGGGAAATCACACGCAAAGATTACGAACTACCGGTGGATTATGGTGAGGCGCGCAGTGACCTCGTCGTAACTGTAAAACGCGCGGGGCACCGCTCCTCAGCATGCGCCAAGGGGATCACGATCGATATCTCGGCGTACGCCAAAGGCTCCTCGGCTCTACTGGAATACCCCGCCTTTGCTCACGATCCCGTCATCGGATCCAGAAATGCCATCACACCCGAACTGGTTCTCGCCGGCACGATCGCGCACGAAGTCAGCCATTTTGTACAATATCGATACGGCCCCGATACGCGGTGGTTACAAAAGCGCTATCGCAAACCTCATGGAGAGGGGTTTCGGGACATCTATCGAATCCTGCGATCAAAGGTAGTGAATCCACACCTTAAAGATGTATGAATGATCAGATGAGTGTTGCGGTCCATACCCGTATTTTCGTCCAGACCGCAGATCAGGTGAGCCCAGATAATTCTCCAAAAATCCTAGAAACACCTGCCAAAGAGACCTCGATCAGTGGTGCGTCAGTCCACAACGCGCGTGCCGCGACAGAACGAATATTTGGGATCATAATCCTGCTCCATCAGACGCATTGAGCCCTCTACCCTATGCAAGTTGATCCGACGGCCGCGGGCTTTTGCCCTGAAAAACTCAGCAAACTCGATCATCACCTGATCCGTCGTTATATCGAGCCCAAAAAAATATCAGGCTTTAACCTGAAGATTGTGCGCAAAGGCGAGGTGGCGCACCACACCTCCACGGGCCTCATGGATATTGAGCGCAGTAAGGCGATGCGCGACGACACCATCTTTCGCATCTATTCCATGTCCAAACCTGTCACGTCCATTGCACTGATGATGCTGATGGAAGAAGGCCGGTTTCAACTGACCGACCCTGTCTACAAATTCATACCATCATGGCGAGAACACCGCGTTTGGGTTGAAGGTGAAGGTGAAGCGATGGTGACGCGCGCGCCCGAGGCGCCGATGACCGTGCAACATCTGCTTTGCCACACAGCAGGTCTGACTTATGGCGGCTTTCTGCCCGGGCTGGAGCTACCCGTAGACCCGGCTTACGCGGCTGCGGGCATATCTAGAGCGGGTACCGACACCCTGCAGGAATTTGTTGAAAAGCTCGCAAAGGTGCCACTGCTCTATGAGCCGGGATCACGATGGAGCTACTCCATGAGCACCGATGTCTGCGGTTATCTGGTTGAAGCCATTTCGGGTCAATCCTTTGAATCTTTTCTGCAGGACCGGCTCTTCGGCCCCCTCGACATGCCCGACACCGGGTTCACTGTTTCTGACAATCAACTGGATCGTTTTGCCGCCTGTTATGAGCGCGCGCCAGACAAATCTCTGCGTCTTCAGGACGACCCAGAAACCAGTCGCTATCGAAGCTCACCGGCAGCGCCTTCGGGCGCAGGCGGACTGGTCGGCACAGTCAGTGACTACGGGAATTTCTGCGAAATGCTGCTCCAAAAGGGACAGTTCCGTGGGAAACAGATCATCGGCCGGCCGATTTTGGAGCTGATGACGCGCAATCACCTTGGCGACCACTCACTGGCACAGATGGCGGTCGGGGGGTTTTCAGAAACCAGTAACGACGGCGTCGGCTTTGGGTTGGGCTTCGCTACCACCATGGATGCGGCCGCTTCGGGCACCGTCGGCGAGGGCGACTTCTATTGGGGTGGCCTGGCGTCAACGCTGTTCTGGGTGGATCCCATCGAAGATCTCTACGCCATTTTTATGACGCGGCTGATCCCCTCTTCCACCTTCAATTCCAGAGGGCAGATCAAAAACCTCGTTTATGGGGCGCTGTCTTAAGCGCCTATTGATTAACTGTCAGCGCGACCAACTGCCCCGCGTCACCTGGCGCTCCTGTTGCCACAACGATGTACTGCTGACCACCGATCGCATAGGTCATCGGCACCCCCGTCTGGCGCTGACCCAGGTTGATCTCCGCAACGATCTCCCCGGAGCGCTTGTCATGGGCTCTGAACAGCGAGCCTCCCCATCGCGCGCCATACATGCCCGCCCCCTCTCCGGAGAAGAGCAGCGTTTTAGTGACGAGTAACGCGGATCGGTCATCGTTGCCGGTATCGGGAATGGCTACGCCAGCCAGTTGCGGGTGCTCCTGAATCTCCTCCGGCGTTCGGCTATTGGGGCGCTGCCAAAGCAGCTTGCCGGTGTTCATATCCAGCGCGCTGATCCAGCCCCATGGCGGCTTCAGAAGCGGGAGACCAAAGGGGCCGTCGAGTAGTGCATCTTTCAGTAGGTAGCGCATGGTGGATCGGCCGGGGTCACTGATGAGCCCTACGACCTCTGGCGACACTGCGTAGGAGACATACATCAGCCCTGTCTCCGGATCGACCGCCGCCCCCTGCCAATTGGCACCGCCTACCGAGCCAGGCAGAACGAGCGTGCCACCATTCCGCTCATTTACCAGCGTTGGCGGCGTATAGAGCGGCCCCAGCGTGTAGCCCGCAACAATCCGCTGCGCTTCGGCATGAATCTCTGGTGTCAGATCATTGAGTTGGTCTTCGGTAACCCCGGTGCGCCCAAAAGGCTCAGGCAAAGAGGGTATCGGTTGCGTCGCCGCGGTCTGCTCACCGGGCACGTCACTCTGCGCCACAGCGGACACAGCGATCGGCCAAACCGGATCACCCGTGCGGCGGTCAAAAACAAAGGTCAGTCCCTGCTTGGTGATTTGCGCGACCGCAGGAATCTCTCTGCCTGCCACAGAGATGTCGAGGAGCACTGGCGGCGCAGGCAGGTCGTAATCCCAGATAGGGTGATGCACGGTCTGAAAATGCCAGACACGCTCACCGGTCGAAGCGTCAAGGCACACCAGACTTTGTCCGTAGAGGTTGTCGCCGGGTCGGTGGCCACCGTAGTAGTCGCTGGTCGGCGCTTCGACCGGAAGATAAACGTAGCCGAGTTCCGGGTCTGCGCTCATGGGAGCCCATACGCCAGCGTTTCCCGAATACCTAGCAGAGTCGCCACCCCAGGACGCAGAGCCGCTCTCTTTCTCTCCGGGAATGGTATTGAAGCGCCAGCGCAGTTCTCCAGTGTTCACGTCATAGGCAGTGACTTTTCCCTTGAGTGCTTCTGGCGATGCCGGCGCGCCACTGAACGTAAAAGCAGCACCCACAATCACCACATCATTCACAACAATGGGGGGTGAGCTGGCACCAATGGGCGCGGTGATAGGGTCGAGCTCCACGCCCAGCTGTAGTTTGAGGTCGACGATGCCGTCCCCACCGAAGTCAGAGCGAAGTTGACCCGTGCGAGCATCGAGTGCAATCAGCTGATAACCGGGTGAGATCACAAAAATGGTGTCTTGATCTGCACTGCGGTGAAGGGCGACGCCCCTGCCCGGCCCTTTACGCGGCGCGTTGTTCCCCCTCTCCCCCTCATCAAGGCGATACATCCAAATCGTCTCGCCCGTTACAGCGTCGATGGCCACAAC
>JAAEZV010000185.1 GCA_018222695.1 Gammaproteobacteria bacterium | reverse complement strand
CTTCATCAATCGTTGCGTCGCTAAACCATGACAGAAGGCCTCTCCCCACTACAGCGTTACTATCAAGACGTGGAATCCGGCGCGCTGCTGGCTGATCCTGCTCAGGAGAGCGTGATGTGCCAGTTGGATGACCTTAGCGGCCGGCTGCTGGCAAGAGCAGCAGAGCAAAACACCGTCTGGGCGCGCGCCCGGAAGGTGATGGGTCGTCCCGCAGCGCCGGAACGAGGACTCTACATCTGGGGCGGGGTAGGCCGGGGTAAAACCCATCTGGTGGATACCTTTTACGACAGCCTGGTCCTGCAGCGAAAAATCAGGGTTCATTTTCATCGATTCATGCAGCGGGTGCACTCGGCGCTGACCCTGCACAGCGGCGCCAAGAACCCGCTTGAAGTCGTGGCAGAAGAAATCGCTGAGCTTGAAGTCGTGGCAGAAGAAATCGCTGAAGAGGCCCTGGTACTCTGCTTTGACGAGTTTTTTGTCAGCGATATTGGCGATGCAATGATCCTCGGTGGATTGATTGATGCGCTATTTCGACGGGGAGTCACGCTGGTCGCCACATCGAACATCCCACCACAGGATCTGTATCGTGATGGGTTACAGCGTAGTCGTTTCCTGCCGGCGATTGCGTTGCTTGAGCAACACCTGACTGTGACGCATCTGGAAGCGGCTACCGATTATCGCTTTAGAACGCTACAGCGCGCTGATTTATGGCATGTCCCCCACGATGGGGCTGCCTCTTCGGCGCTGTCGGATTATTTTTCGTCCCTTACCGGACGGGAGGCGGGTGACCCCAAATCGGTCGAAATCAACCAGAGACCCGTCAATCTGCTTGCTGATGCGCCCGGTGTTGCCTGGGCAACTTTTAGCACTCTGTGTGAAGAGCCGCGCAGCGCCGCCGATTATGTCGAAATGGCTCGCGAGTACCACACCGTGCTGGTAGAGCGGATTCCGCGTTTGGACAGAGACAAGGAGGACGCGGCGAGGCGGTTTATCAATCTGGTGGATGAATTTTACGACCGCAATGTCAAGCTGATTGCCACCGCTGCTCAGCCTCCAGAAACGCTTTACGACGGATCCAGGCTGCGCTTTGAGTTCGACCGGACGGTGTCCAGATTGCAGGAAATGCGCACCCAGGAATACCTCAAAGCAGAGCATCGACCATGACGCTCGCGCGGCAAATTAACGGTTGAAAGGGCTCAGGCACTCCAGTAACATCCGCGCTCCTTTGATTTCGCCCTCAGGGCATGTGTCATGAAAACATATAGCGCCAAGGCAGAAGACGTTCAGCACGACTGGCTAGTGGTCGATGCAGAGAATTTGACGCTCGGTCGTCTCGCCACAGAGATCGCGCACCGTTTGCGCGGTAAGCACAAGCCAGAGTACACGCCTCACATGGACATGGGTGACTATGTCGTTGTTGTGAACTGCGAGAAAATCCGCGTTACCGGCGCGAAGAAGACCGACAAAATGTACTATCACCACACGGGTTTTCCGGGTGGCATCCGCTCAGCCAGCTTTGAGCAGTTGATCGAGAAGGCGCCCGAGCGAGTGATTCAGCGTGCAGTGAAGGGCATGATGCCGCGGAGTCCTTTGGGCCGCGCAATGCTGAAAAAGCTAAAAGTCTATGCGGGACCTTCGCATCCGCATGCGGCACAGCAGCCGCAGCCACTGACGATCTGAGGAGGTCACGATGGCAACCGCACAGTATTACGGAACAGGACGTCGCAAAACGTCGACTGCGCGCGTCTTTTTACGGACAGGCAGTGGCAACATCATGATCAATGGCCGTCCCATTGATGAATACTTCGGCCGAGAAGTGGCGCGAATGATTGTCAGGCAGCCTCTGGAGCTGACCGAGAACGCCGACACTTTCGATGCCAATGTCACCGTTGCAGGTGGCGGCAGCTTTGGCCAAGCCGGTGCCATTCGGCACGGGCTGACACGCGCATTGTTGGAATACGACGAGAGCCTGCGCGGCACACTGCGCGCGGCGGGCTATGTCACCCGCGACGCAAGAGCGGTTGAGCGCAAGAAAGTGGGTTTGCGAAAAGCGCGTCGGCGCCCGCAGTTCTCCAAGCGCTGATCGATCAAGAGATCTCCCAGAAGGCCCGCCGATGCGGGCTTTTTTTTGGCCTCAATTCAGGTCCCGCGGTGTGACAGGCTTTAAGATGGCCGCTCGGCGTGGAGTCAGTCAGATTGAGGCCACGAGAAGGGGTCGGGGAAAGGGGTCACCATAAGTCACCACAGGAGGAGGCCAGATATCGTGCAGTATGGTTATTTGCTAATAGCAGTGGCGTTAGAGGTTTGCGGGACCATGCTGTTGCCCGTGAGCCAGAACTTCACCCGCCCCGTGCCTACGCTGTCCCTGATCGGGTGCTACGCAGCCTCTTTCTACTGCTTGACCTTCGCCCTGAATACGTTGCCAATCGCGGTGGTCTACGCCACGTGGTCTGGGCTGGGTATTTTTCTCATCACCATGTTCGGGTATCTGGTTTTTGAGCAGGCACTGGATTGGCGCGCCATTGTGGGACTGCTGCTGATTGTGACGGGGGTGGTGCTCGTGAATAGTTTTGCTCCCCACAAGTGAGCAGGGGCCTAGGTCAAGGCTGATCCCGGCCTACATGCGTTGCGTATTTCAACTTGCTGGTGGCTTGCGTGACCATTACACTTCGCGCGCTGAATTCATCTTGTTCGCCAGGGCCAATCCAACTCCTTTTACCCGCCATGTGGGTGGCGTTTGAGGTATTGGCAGGTGACACGGTAGACCGGGAGAGTCTTTATCATGACGGATACGACAGACGCGCACGATTCGGTGGCTGATGATGGCCAGACACGTCGGCGCTTTTTGACTGCGGCAACATCTGCGGTGGGAGTTGGCGGTGTGGCCGGTGTGGCCGTGCCTTTTCTCGGGTCATGGAATCCCTCTGAGAAAGCGAAAGCTGCGGGCGCGCCGGTCCGCGCTGATATCAGCAAGCTTGAACCGGGCCAGATGGTCGTGATCGAGTGGCGCGGCAAGCCGGTTTATGTGCTGCGCCGAACCCCCGATCAAGTGGCGGGTTTGGCCACCCTAAACGACGATCTGAAAGATCCCTCGTCCGAGGCATCCGCGCAGCCCGATTACATCGAGGGCGATGGAAGAGCCATCAACGAAGAATTTCTCGTGATGGTAGGGCTCTGTACCCATCTGGGTTGTGCTCCCAAATTCCGGCCTGAGGTCGGCGCGGCAGACATGGGTGGCGACGAGTGGCTGGGCGGCTTCTTTTGCCCTTGCCACGGCTCCAAATTTGATCTGGCCGGGCGTGTATACAAAGGCGTACCCGCGTCAGCCAATCTTGAAATTCCCCCTTATTCCTATGAGAGCGACGGCGTACTAGTGATTGGCGTTGACGCGGAGGCAGCCTGATGGAAAAAGCATTGACCGGTCTGATGTCCTGGATTGACGCGCGGCTGCCGCTGACGCGGACCTGGGATACGCACATGGGCGAGTACTACGCGCCCAAGAACTTCAACCTATGGTACTTCTTTGGCGTGTTTTCGCTGCTAGTGTTGGTCAACCAGTTGCTGACAGGCATCTGGCTGACGATGAGCTACACGCCGTCAGCGGAAGAGGCTTTTGCTTCAGTCGAATACATCATGCGCGATGTGGATTACGGATGGTTGCTGCGCTACATGCACTCCACCGGCGCGTCGGCGTTTTTTATCGTGGTCTATCTGCATATGATGCGCGCGCTTATGTATGGCTCCTATAAGAAGCCGCGTGAGCTCATCTGGATCTTCGGCATGCTGATTTTTATCGTGCTCATGGCCGAGGCTTTCGTGGGCTATGTGTTGCCTTGGGGGCAAATGTCCTATTGGGGCGCACAGGTGATCATTTCGCTGTTCGGCGCTATTCCCGTGGTCGGCGAGGACATCGTGACCTGGATCCGCGGCGATTATCTGCTGTCCGGAATCACGTTGAACCGGTTCTTTGCGCTGCACGTTGTGGCGTTGCCGATCGTGCTGTTGGCACTGGTTGTGCTGCATATTCTGGCACTCCACGAGGTGGGCTCGAACAACCCGGATGGGGTCGAGATCAAGAAGAATAAGGGCCCCGATGGCGTGCCGCTGGACGGCATCAAGTTCCACCCTTACTACTCTGTGCATGATGTGCAGGGCATTGCAGTATTTCTGTTTTTCTTCTGCGGGGTGCTGTTTTTTGCACCAGAGATGGGCGGTTTCTTCCTCGAATTCGCGAACTTTGAAGAGGCAAACGGGTTGAAGACCCCGGAGCATATCGCGCC
>JAAEZV010000184.1 GCA_018222695.1 Gammaproteobacteria bacterium | reverse complement strand
GGTGATTCCTGTTGTGATTTACGGCGATGTGGAAGAGGCCGTCTCTCTTGCCAATGATTCGACTTTTGGGCTCTCCGCGGCGGTATTCTCCGCCGACGCTGATAGCGCGAAGGCCGTCGCAGAGCGACTTCAGGTCGGCGCCATCAGTATCAACGACGCCTCGCTGACCGGCATCGTCAATGACGTGGAAAAAAACAGCTTTCGTTTTTCAGGCATGGGCGGGTCGCGCATGGGGCCTGCCGGACTCACCCGGTTTTTGCGCAAGCGCGCCTTGCTCATTCAGACCGGTGAGCCGGCGCCAGTACAATTATTCTCGGACACTGCACAGACAGAGACATAACAAGGGGAAACGCCATGACTATGGTATGGGTCGATCTAAAACCCGGGGACGGGGGCTGTCAGCCCATCCTCGATTTTCTGACGGAGATTTTGCCGGATACACGTAGCTTTGATGGCTGTCAGGATCTCAAGGTGTACATCGAGGGCGATGGCGAGGGCATGGTGTTTATCGAGTACTGGGATAGCGCTGAGCACTATCAGCGCTACCTGAATTGGCGCACCGAGACCGGGGTGCTGGATCGCCTGGTCGAGATGCTGGCCGCACCGCCGGTCATCCGAATTGCCGAAGACTCGGGTGTCTAGCCTGATGGATAGCCGGTGCCGACTCCTCCACGTATTTCTGGCCGCGGGTTTTTTGGCTGTTATCGGAGTGGGTCTGCCGGCAGTCGCCACCGCGCAAGCCATCACTGCCTGCGACTGGGAAGTAGGCCATCCCTCTGACCCGGACCGCGTTGGGCCCGGTGTGTCATCCTCTAAAGTGGATACCGAACGTGCCATGGCGGCTTGTCGGGGTGACCTCGCGACGGACCCTAACAACCCGAGGCTGCAATACCAGCTGGGCAGAGCGATTGTCTATCACGCCGATAGACACGGCACCTCCTACGAGGAGGGTATGGTTTACCTCGCCCAGTCCGCGACCGCCGGCCACACTCAGGCGATGTTTGTGTACGGACTGATGTTGTCCCGGGAATCGCGAGCCTGCGAGGCGGCGCCCTGGATGCGGCGCGCTGCCGCGGCGGGACTCAAGTCAGCGCGACTGGCCTACGTTGATAATGCGGTAGGTGGCCGCTGGTCGGACTGTGGCGTGGTGCTGGATATGGATCTGATGGCGGGATTTCTCGACGCCGCCGCGGATCAGGTGTCGGGTTATTACGAGAACATGTTACTGGGCGCTTTGCGGCGAGAGTTGGCCGGTCTGACATCACCCTGAACGGGCTCGCTCTAAGGTAAAGCAGCGTCAGCCAGTGTGTTGGCGTTGAGTGAACTGTCTCTCGTCAAGACACGAAGCCGTACAGCACCCCTGCAATTTTCCGCAGCTGGATTTCCTCAGCACCCTCGGTGATGCGATACCGTCGGTGGTGCCGGTAGATGTGCTCGAATGGTTTGTGCCGCGAATAGCCGATGCCGCCGTGAAATTGCATCGCGGTATCAGCGGCATCACACACAAGCCGGTTGGCGCGGTAGTTACACATCGACACTTTATCGGTGAGCTTCTTGGCCACGTCGACTTTGTCCATCTGGTCCATCTGCGCCGCGGTTTTGTAGATCAATAGCCGGAGCATTTCTGCCTCGGTCTGGAGTTCCACCAGCGGGAACTGTATGCCCTGATTGGTTGAGAGTGGCTTGCCGAAGGGCGCTCTTTCTTTGGTATAGGCAAAGGTTTCATTGAGACAATACTGGGCGGCGCCCAGAGACGAGGCGGCTTGGCGAATACGACTCTCGTGCACAAAGTGCATGGCGACACGCAGGCCCTGATCGACATCGCCCAGCACATCGCTATCGGGTACGAAAACTTCTTTCAGCGTGCAGTGTGGGTGGTCGGTGGGCATGTTGAAGGTCCACAGGTACTCTCCGATCTCAAAGCCTGCCGCTTGCGTGGAGGTCACGAAACAGCCGATCCCCTTGGGACTGCCATCCTCGCCAGAGTGTCGCGCGAACACCAACACATGGCTGGCCTTATGTAGGCCCGTAGTCCACATTTTTTCGCCGGTAATCAACCAGCCATCAACCCCGTCACGCGTAGTGCGTTCGGCACGCGTTTCCATCCAGGTGGCGTCGGAGCCATGCGCCGCCTCGGTCAGGCCAAAGCACCAACCCAGGTCACCTTGCAGTAGCGGCTCCATCCAGCGCGACTGCTGATCAGCTGTGCCAAAGTCGCGCAGCATCATGGGCGTCATCAAATTGCCGACAATCGAGGTTTCGTTTTGCAGATCGTTATGCAGCCCGAGACCCTTGCTGGCGAGGTACTCCCGGATGCGCGCCATGGCCAGATTGCTGCCATTTTGCCCACCAAATTCCTCGGGTAACGCGTAGCGAAAGTGCCCGGCCGCATCCGCGCGCCGACGCATTTCCTTGAGCAGCGCCTCCCAGTCTTCGCGGGGCAGGCCCTCTCGATCCCAATCCGTACGTGCATGTTCGCGGCGGTGGTCAAAGAAGCGGATGTTGTCGTCCTGTGCTTCGAGAGGCTTGATCTCGCGCTCGATGAAGTCATCGAGCACTACGAGATAATCTTCGATGGACTGGGGGATATCGAATAGAAAAGGCTGGTTCATAAGCGCCTCAAGGATCGAATGTTGCTTCAGCTGTTATCAAGAGTCGTCCCGCCACTTTTCCTCGGCGACTTTGCGACTGGCATAGCGGGGGTTATTGATCGCGGCGACCAGGAGCTGCCGCTGCTTCAAATACTCAAAGAAGTGACTGTCGGCATGGATCTCTCTCGCTGCGAGCGCGCGGGACAGTTGCTGCGGTGCGGTGCCTGGGCCTGGGTCACCCGGGAGCCATTGCTGCGCGGCGGCGGCGTCCAGCGCCGCAAGCTCGGGACCGAGTTGTTGCTCCCGATCGATAATCCCCAGCACATTGGCGGCTACGCGGGCGTTAAATTGATCGCGGCCGGATAGCGCGGGTAGCGCGCTGTCCATCAGGAAGCCTTTGACCGCCCCCAGCAGCTCTGAGGTGGTGACGTCAGAGGCAGTCGTCTGCGCCTCGTCCTGACTCATGCGCGTTCCCATTCTTCAATTAATAGCAGGATATCGAGTTCTGCTTCCGAGCGCCGGCGCGCCACTGCAGCGCGCTCTACGTCGCCGTTGCCGCTATGCCAGAGCGCGCCCATGGTCTGGCATACCAAACCCCAGCTGAGCGCCGCGAATATTTCCCAGTAGCGGATGGTGGCCAGATCAGGCGCCCACCCCGCCGTAGACCCGTAGCCGGCGATCAAATCATCGTATTCACCAAAGCCACCTACGGGTTTATGTAGCTGTCCGAATCGCCAGACGTTTGCGCAGAGGTATCCCAGATCCTCTGCCGCCGGGCCTTGATGGGTCAGTTCCCAGTCGAGTACACCCGCTAGTCCCTGCTCATCGACCAGCAGATTGCCCGTGCGGAAGTCGCCGTGCAGGAGCACACAGGATGCCTCGCTTGGCGCATGGTCAATGAGCCAGTTGAGACCGAACTGCATCACCGGAGAGATGTCGCCAAACGCGTGCAGTCGTTTCTGCGCTGCGGTAAAGCGTTTTTCTAATGTAGTGGGACCAATATTGGGCGGAAGTTCTGAGCAGTCAATGCTGTGAATGCGCCCGAGCGCCTCGCCACACTGAAAAGCCAGCCGGCTCCTTGCCACCTCATAAGTATCGTCAACCAACCATTTCTGGGGAATGCTCTCGCCCGCGATGAACCCCATGAGAAAGGCCTCGCCAATGGGGTGTGTGGCGTCAAAGACCGCGTGGATTTCGGGTACCGGCACCGATGTTGATGTCGCCAGTTGAATCACCGCCGCTTCGTCCACCAAAGACAGTCCGAGAATGTTGCCCTCGAGCTGATCAATAGAGTCGGCGGAGAATGGCCGTCGGCGCAGGATCAGTGATGTGCTGCCCCACATCAGCCGCCAGGTCTCGTTGTTGGCGCCGCCCGACAGCCGCTCTAACTGCGTCACCTGCTCGCCGGGTACTTTCCCGGCGAGGGATTCTCCTAACTCGGTATTCAGCAGCGCTGTCAGTTGATCAGGTGACATGGATGAAAACGCTCCGGGCGCACAGCGTGCGGCGGTGCAGCGGTTAGCCCTTTTCGATCTGGAAGGTCAGGCCCGCATGATCCTGTAGTCGCGCCATCAGCGCGTCACCCATCGCAGCTGCGGGCGTCCATAGCCCTCCAGAAGCCAGATCCGGGTTGACCAGTAAACACATCGCCGCCTCGGCAAGCATTTTCGACGTTGAGCCGTAGCCGGGGTCCCGGTCTCCCTGCACGCTGC
>JAAEZV010000183.1:3896-4310 GCA_018222695.1 Gammaproteobacteria bacterium | reverse complement strand
CAGCGGATCGGCGACTTGATGCGCTTTGGCGAAATGCTGACGACCCTCACTGGCCTGACAACGAGCCGATGGATAGACTTTAAGGTCCCGCAAGGCCTCGCCAGCATTGCGGTTGGGGACACCGTCGAGATCCGTGACGTCAACGGCTTCTTCGCTGGACCCGCTAGGGTCATTGCTGTCTCTGCAGCCTATGCGCAGGGAACTCGTACCTACGATGTGCGTGCTGAACTCGAGGCGCCCGCGCTCAAACACGGATCGCTCGTGCAGGTAGCGGTCGATACCGGGCCAATGGAAAATCTGATGTCAGTGCCCAAGCGCAGCGTGCGCTGGGACGCCCAAGGTCCGCATGTATTCGTCGTCGAGGAAGCCGAAGCAGACGCCTTTCTTCCTCACCGTGCCAGCGTCCGGCGAGTA
>JAAEZV010000183.1:0-3886 GCA_018222695.1 Gammaproteobacteria bacterium | reverse complement strand
CACCAGCATTCGGCGAGTGGACGTCCGCGGTGAGAGTCGCGACAAGCTCTTCGTCAGTGGAGAAATGGTCCCCGGCGAACTCGTTGCCAACAAAGGCGCGTTCAAGCTGGAGGACAACCTCTTCGTCTCGGTTCAGGCTCGACCCACTGAACAATGATCCCTATCGCCTCATCGCCACGATGGACTGACCTCTTTATTAAGCGGCCCGTCGTGGCCGTCGTGGTCTGTTTAAGCCTGTTGCTTGTCGGGATTCGATCGGCGGTAGATCTCCCAGTGATTTCCTTTCCGGTGATAGAAAGCTCTTCCATCGCAATTGTTACGGCGTACCCGGGCGCCAGCGCCGAGACCGTGCAAGGCTTCGTGACCGAGCCTATTGAGCGTGCCGCCAGCAGCGTGCCCGGGCTTGATTACATCGAATCCCTCACCACTGCAGGCACCAGCACTGTCACTTTGTGGCTTCAGCTCAATCAGGACACGACCGAGGTCATTTCCACCCTGTCTACCCGGCTGAGCCAGATTCGCTTTGAATTGCCGGAAGGCACAGAGGATCCATCGATACAAATCAGTCGTGCTGATACCCCTTATGCAAGCTTTTATCTCGCGTTGCGTATTCCGCCTGAGCGAACTTATGCCGGTGTCAGCGACCTGATTCAAAGAGACATCCTACCCAGACTGGCTGCGATACCCGATGTTGAGCGGGTAGAGAACTACGGTTTACAGCAATCCATGCGTATCTGGCTTAACCCGTGGAAGATGGCTGCGCTCGATGTCAGCACCGCTGAAGTCGCGGACACTCTGCGGCGCAATAACGTCATCGGCACCTTTGGTCGCACCGAGAGCACCTCTCAAAGAGTCAACCTGAAAACCAACAGTGATGCCAAAACGCCCTCTGATTTCGCCAACATGCTGATACAGAAAGATGGAGACGTGGACATCCGTTTGGGCGATG
This sequence comes from Gammaproteobacteria bacterium, assembly GCA_018222695.1. GTDB lineage: Bacteria > Pseudomonadota > Gammaproteobacteria > Pseudomonadales > Halieaceae > Luminiphilus. Next base: position 2,937 of record JAAEZV010000183.1, on the reverse strand, counting down.
TCGCGCAAATCGAAATTGGCACGACAGAACTCAATAACCTCGATCGCTACAATCAGGATCAAGTCGTGTTCGTCGGGGTATACCCCGAGCCCGGCACCAGCGAAATCGTGGTGGGCGACGCCCTCTATAAAGCTGTGGCTGAGATCAACGAGTCACTGCCAGAAGATCTCGAGCTGTTTATTCCTTTTGACAATTCGCGCTACATGCGGGAAGCCGTAGCGGAGATTTTCAGCACGCTGGGAGAGACCATCTTGCTTGTAGGCCTGGTGGTTCTGGCGCTGATGGGCTCAGCACGCAGCGCTCTGGTGCCGCTGTTGACCATTCCCATCTCCATACTGGGCGCGACGGCGGCAATATCGCTGATCGGCTTCTCCATGAACCTGCTGACCATTCTGGCTATCGTGCTCTCGGTCGGACTGGTGGTGGATGACGCCATTGTGGTCGTCGAGAACGTCGCCAGAAACCTGCGCGAGGGGATGACGAGAAAAGAGGCCGCACTTGCCTCCTCCCGCCGGCTGCTCTCACCGATTATTGCCATGACCATGACACTGGCAGTGGTGTACGCCCCTATCGGTTTCCTCTCAGGCCTCTCGGGGGTGCTCTTTAGAGAGTTCGCCTTCACGCTCGCCATTGCTGTGGTCATATCAGGGTTCGTTGCGATCACACTCTCACCGATCATGAGTGCGTGGGTATGCCCTGACAGAGGCCATGAGACACGTATGACACGTTGGGTGAACAGCCGCTTCGAGCAGCTCGCACAAAAATATGGCGACATGGTGGATTTCTCGCTCAGATGGCGACGGCAGCTGGTATCAGGAGGCCTTTTCTTGTCGCTACTTGTGGTCCCGCTCTACCTTTTTTCTCTCAAGGAGCTTTCGCCGGTCGAAGACACCAGCAGCATCGCCATGATTGTCGAGGCAGCGCCAGAAGCCTCCATGGAAGAAACCGTAGCCGGCTTCGTCGATGCCGTAGACGTGATGCTATCTGAACCCACCGCCACCTATATCTGGCAGAGCATTAATCCCGGTTTCGGATTTGGTGGTCAGGAATTTGTTTCGCCCGACGAACGGGAAGTCACAACGCATGAGCTGCTACCTGCCATCAGTCAGCGATTGAAAGGCGTGCCAACAGTCACCGCTTTCCCTTCTGCGCAGCCTTCTCTTCCTACTGCAGGTCAGTATGACCTAGAGGTGGTCGTCACATCCAACGACTCGCTCGACAACATGCGCCGCGTCGCTAACGTTATGGCCAGTCGGGCAATGAGTTCAGGGCTGTTTTACTTTTTTGAGAGCGGTCTCAAGATTGACTTACTGGCGGTAGAGTACCAATTGGACAAGGGCCGCATGGCAGACCTCGGCATGACCTTAGGCGACCTGACCTCCCAAATGGACCTCTTCGTCTCTGAGGGCTACGTCACACGGTATGACGAGCGCGGTCGGGCCTATCGGGTGATCCCGCAGCTACAGCAGACCTTCAAGTTGTCGCCCGAGGCATTGCTTGATACGCCCGTAGTATTGCCTTCTGGTGAGCAAGTACCTTTTGGCAGCTTCGCCACCCTGCAACGTAATACCGAGCCCCGCGCACTCACCCGTTTTCAGCAAAAGAGTAGCTTTAAGCTCTTCGGCGGCGTGATTCCCGGCTACACCAAAGAGCAAGCGTTGACTTATGTAGAGGAACTGGCCGATGAGTTACTGCCGCCCGGGTATGTTCTGGATTACACCGGCGAATCTCGGGAGATACGTCGCGAAGGCAACACCATGGTCAATGAACTGGGCCTCTCCTTAGTCATGGTGTTTTTGGTACTGGCGCTGCAATTTGATAGCTTCCGCGATCCGCTGATTATTCTGCTGGGCTCTGCACCGCTTGCGCTGTTCGCCGCGATGGTCATTACCTTTACTGGTTTCACCACGATTAACATCTACTCGCAGGTAGGGCTGATCACACTGGTGGGGCTCATCTCCAAAAACGCCATTTTGATTGTGGAATTCGCCAACCAAGCCCAAGCACAGGGGATGAACAAGTTAGAGGCGATTAAAGCGGGTTCCATTTACCGTCTAAGGCCCGTGCTCATGACCACCGGTGCCACCGTGTTTGGTCACTTCCCGCTGGTGTTGGTCGAAGGCGCCGGCGCGGAGGCGCGCAACAGCATCGGCTTTATCCTCGTGATCGGCATGTTGATCGGTACGCTGTTCACGCTGGTATTGTTGCCTGCGATCTATGCACTGCTGGCCTCGGACCACCAGTCGGCGGAGCAGGCCACTGGTAGCACCCCAGCAGAAGACCCAACCCAGCCGATACCGGCCTGACACAAGGCCCCGCGTTACTTGACGCGTGGAGAGTGCGCGGGTTTAATACGCGGCCTTCAAGCTGTACGCCCCTCTTTCGCCCAGGTAGCTCAGTTGGTAGAGCAGTGGATTGAAAATCCTCGTGTCGGTGGTTCGATTCCGCCCCTGGGCACCACGATCAAGAGCCTCACCTAACCGGGTGGGGCTTTTTGCTTTTAAAAGCCTCGCTTTTTCGACTTTGCCGTCCTCGACTTAATGCAATCCGAGGCCTTCGCCTGGCCGTATCTTTTGACAGTAAGCAGATGCGAGAACACTCGATATGGACTATCTGATTTGGGCAATTCCTGCCGCGCTGTGGGTCATCGTAAGCCTTGACGCGGCGTCGCGGCAGACGCCACTGCTGTTACTGGACCGCACCCACAAGCTCTAACGCTCAACCCGAGCCCAAGAGAAAGCGGTTATGAGTTGGTTGGTCATCGGCTTTTGGGGCTGTGTCGCCATGTGGCTCATTAGCCTTGCCGGTGACCTAGGCCTGGCGCGCAACCCCGAGGTAGCCGAAGGGCTACAATGGCTACCCCTCATCAGCGCCATCATCGCTTTTATTGGCATGTGCTACTTCGGCCACGCCACCTCCATGTTCGGCTGGTAGTCA
>JAAEZV010000182.1 GCA_018222695.1 Gammaproteobacteria bacterium | reverse complement strand
CGCGCGCATTTGACTGACCAGATCCCGGATACGCGAGCATTCATCGAAACGCGCGGCCTGAAGCGTATCCGACATCAGTTCCAGCTGCGGCTGCATGCGATCAGCGAGGGCCTTGGAAGACAGCACAAAGAAGCTGTCGCTGCTTTGCTCGCTGTCGCGGTGGGCGCGGCTGCTGACCGACGCACTGAGCGAGCCCACCGTCGCTGAATGCCGCTCCTGGGTGTCCAGATAGTTGAGTGCGCCGACGCCGACCTCGGGCATCAACGCCGTCACCAGCGGCAGATGCTGCTGCTCGGTGGCCGTCAGTGGCGGTAGCGGGCTGACCCACTGCTGATACACGAGCCCGTTGGTGCCCGCGGTGTAGCGGTAATGGGTCGATGCGCCGGACTCAATAACAGGCTCGGGTGAAGCCGTCTCTGCCGGAATATCCGATAGCGCCACTCTTGGCAGCACGTCCGGGTCATCTTTTTGGCCCTGTCGCGCCCTGAGCCGCTCGGCGAGGTCGAGAATCTCCGCTGTGTGCTCGCTGCTGAGATTCTCTCTCATTTCTGCAAGGCGGGCCGTCTCGGCGGACTCACGGCTGGCTGAGAGGCCGGTGTCCGGCGTCACGACCAGGCGTACCCGGTGGGGGTTGTCGAGCAACAGACTGCGAATGAGTCCCGGCAGGTAATCGCGGTCTTTGACCCGTTCACGAAGCGTGGCAATCACCGGCTCGAGATCCAGTGCTGCCACCGCATCGCCATAGTGTGTGGCGGCGCCAAGGGCTCTTAACATCAGGTTGAGTCCGTAAGGCATCCCGTCACCGCTGACTTCTCTTTGGTGTAGCTCGATCTGCCGCAGGATCGCATCGACCTTCTCTTCACCGATACCGTCGGCGGCGACCTGTTCGATACAGGCCAGCACCTCGGCCTGAAAGGCCTCGGCGTGCTCCGTCTCGCTACCTTCGATACCACAGCAGAACACCATCTCCCGCATGGACTCTTCCAGCCCGCACAGCGGAGAGGGTGCGGCGCCCCGGTCAGTGGTCTCAAGATAATGCATCAGTGGCGAGGCGCTGTTCTCCATCAACACCGAGGACACCAGTTGCGCCTCCAGCATGGCGGTCAGGTCGGCGCTCTCGCCGAGCTTCCAACCCATAACCAGGTGTGTTTTCTTCTCCGTGCCTTCTTCCGCATCCACCGCGTAGGGGTGCGTGGCCTGCACCGGGGCGTTAAAGGGGGTTTCGAGCGCGACCTCGATTTTCCGCTCCAGCGCATCAAAACGCTGCAGCACCTGTGCCTCAAAAACCTGCTGGTGTGCCTCGGCGCTAATGTCGCCAAAGGTGAGGAATATGGCGTTGCTGGGATGGTAGTGCTCGGCGTAGAAATCCCTCAGCTCCTGATAACTCAAATCGGGGATGTGCTCCGGGTCGCCGCCGCTATTGAAGTGGTAGGTGTTGGAAGGAAACAGCTCGTGGCACAGCCGATCCCACAGGACCGACGGCGTGGAGGACATGGCGCCCTTCATCTCGTTGAAAACGACACCCTTGAATACCAGCGGTTGCGCACTGTCGTCGTTCTCAAACTCGACCCGGTGCCCTTCCTGTGCGAAGTCGAGCGGGTCCAGTCGGGAGAAGAACACGGCATCGAGATAGACATCGAGCAGGTTGCCGAAATCCTTTCGGTTTTGGGTGGCGAAAGGGTAGGCGGTCCAATCCGAGCTGGTGAATGCGTTCATAAACGTATTCAGCGAGCGCCGCAGCATCATGAAGAAGGGGTCCCTGACCGGGTACCGCTCACTGCCACACAGCGCCGTGTGCTCGAGAATGTGCGCCACGCCCGTAGAGTCCTCGGGCACGGTCCGCAGAGCGACCATAAACACATTCTCGGAGGAGTCGCTGCTCAGATGGAGGTGCTGGGCCCCAGTGTCGGGATGCGCGTACTCCTCAACGGTGAGATTCAGGCTGGGGATCGGCACTGCCCGCTTCAGCACAAACGTATTGGGTGTTTGGGCGGCGGCGGGGCGAGTTGAGGCATCTGTCATGTTCGGTTCCAATTGAGCTGCGTTGATGTCGTCAGGGTCTGATATGGGGTCAGTCCGCGCGTTTTTCCAGTGTAATCTCAAAAAGCCAGGGCCAGCGTTTGCCGGTGACCCAAATGTTCTGGGTGACGGGATCGATGGCGATGCCATTGAGCACATCCGTGTCCCGCAGTCGGTCTTCCTCAGGCAGTAGGCCAGAGAGGTCAATCAGGCCCACTACCCTACCCGTATCGGGGTCGATGCGCGCGATCTCATCGGTCTGCCATACATTAGCCCAGATCTCTCCATCCACCCACTCGAGTTCGTTCAAATTGCGCAGCGGGCTGCCCTCCAGCATGACCGGTAGCCGGTTCAGTGTGCCATCGTCATTCATATTGGCGGAGTACAGGTAGTGTGAGCCATCGCTGAACCACAGCGTCGAGCCGGAGTGAGTGGCACCCCAACCTTGCCCGGGCAGGGTGCTTTGGCCCAGCAACGATAAATCGGGCAGGGAGTAGACCAGCATCACGCGTTCGCGCCAGGACAGCACCACCAGCCGATTGTCGATCACCGTGAGGCCCTCGGCGAAAATTCTGGGGTCTATGGGCACCGATTGCATCTCTGCCATGGAAGGAAAGTCATACACTCTGATCATGGATGCGCCGTAGAGGCCCGAGCTAACGTAGAGGCGACCGTCGTAAATTTCGAGCCCCTGGGTGAAATTCTCGCGACCAAAGCGCAACTGGGACATCACCTCATAGCCATAGGTGGTAACAGCGGCTTGCTGCGACTCGCTCTCTGCGGCTGGGCAGATCCCGCTGCCTAAAAGCGTTAGCCCGACAGCAAGGTCGCGAAGCAGTGCGCGACAGCGATTCACAGAGGCTCGCCGCGTTTCAGCGCTCGCTCGGGGAAACGCGCGGGAGAGAGCGCTCGCTGCAGATACCGCGGCACCGCCGGCAGCGTGCCCGTCAGCTGATCCGCAACCATTTCTGCCGCCAAAGGCGCGGCGGATAAGCCACGTGATCCCAGACTGGTCAGTACCGCGAGCCCCGGCAGGACGGGGCTCGGCGCATCGATGACCCGCTTGCGATCGTGGCGCAGTCGCTCGTAGCGGCGGTTAAACTCTTTGAGCAGAGGTACCGGACCTGCAACAGGCAGGTAGTCGTTGCTATTGCACCGATGCGCCACGTGACCCTGCCAGCCACCGTCAGGGGCGGGCAGATCCAGATTGGGCAGAGCAGTCTTCATCATGTCGATATTATGCGCGTGCTCCGCCTCGCGTTCATCCGTGCCCGCATCTCCCGGGCCAAAACTCGCCCCCAGGCAGTGCAGGCCCGCCCGTGCCGGTGGCAGATAGCCCTGATCGCAGAGGGTCACGGACAGTTGTGCCAGCTGGGGCGGCGTCGGCAGGTGTGTCGTCTGCCCGCGAATGGCAGTAAGCGGCAGCCACTCGAGCTCCGGTTGCTGCAGCGCGGCGTGTGACGTGGCCAGACTGGCGGTGTCGGCCTCCGCCAGCAGAGTGCCCTGTGCATCGATCGCCCGCCAGGGGCCATCCCGGTCGGGGCTGAGCGATAGCGGCCCACAGTCTCCCTGTAGGGAGATCAAAGGGTGGGCCAGCAATGTGTGGCAGACCGCCTGTGGCGCCAACCAGCCGCCCCTTTGGTAGTGAATGCCGCCGCACCTTGGCGTCAGGCCGGTGAGCGCCGCGAGTTCTGTGGCACTGAGCACTTGGGCAAAGGCCGGTGCCAGGGGCAACACTTCACTCAAATGTGCCAGCGTGTCGTCGGCCTCGTGAAGCTGCAGGTAGCCGCCGAGACCGATGTCCTTATCTGCGGTCAGCGCACCGTCTCGCAAGAGCGTCTCGTAGTGATCGGTGGCAAAGCCAAACCCGGCGAGCGAGAAATCGGTCAGCGGATTGTGCTGATGAGACAGTCGTGTGTAGGTGACGCCCTGCAGGTTGCTCGAGCCGCCGCCGGCCACGCTGGCGGCTTCCAGCACCGTCACGGCAACGCCTCGACGGGCGAGCGCAAATGCGGCGTGTGCGCCGGCCAGTCCTGCTCCAAGCACCAACGCACGCTCTGGCAGACGCGGCGCAGGATTCAGATCCCACGGGGTGATCGCGGGTGCTGCCGCACGCGCGTTCTTGATCGTCCCGTACAGCGCATCGCGCTTGCTACCAAAGCCCGACCGTTTATGTACTTCAAATCCAGACGCTGCGAGCCCTCGCCTGACATCCCCTGCCGCCGTGAAGGTCGCACACGTGGCCTGGGCCCGACTCAGGTCAGCCATCGCGTCATAGAGCCGCTGTGGCCACGGGCCCGGTTCCCGCAAC
>JAAEZV010000181.1 GCA_018222695.1 Gammaproteobacteria bacterium | reverse complement strand
GCTCCCATGACCCGCAACCATTCTCCGGACAATATCCCCAGTGAGGCCTCTGCGGCCTATTACCGACGTCGTGCGGCAGGGGGTGTGGGGCTCATTATCACGGAAGGCACCTGCCCGAATCACATTGCAGCCAGTGGCTATCCGGACGTGCCCTATTTTCATGGAGAGGAGCGGTTGGCTGGCTGGAAAGCGGTCGTTGATGCCGTGCACGCTGAGGGCGGCAAGATCGCGCCGCAGCTCTGGCACTGCGGCGGGATGCGCAAGCGTGGGGTGATGCCCGAGGGCGACGTTGACGGTTACACACCATCGGGCATGAATGTGCCGGGCAAGGTGACCCGCCACGTCATGACGCAGCAGGATATCGATGATGTAGTGCGGGCGTTTGCTGAGGGAGCCCGGGACGCACAGCGACTGGGTTTCGACGCTGTGGAAATTCACGGAGCTCACGGGTATCTGATTGATCAGTTTTTCTGGGAGGGCACTAACCAGCGCACCGATGGCTATGGGGGCTCAATGGCGGCGCGCGGTCGTTTTGCCGTGGAGGTGATCGAGGCCTGTCGCGCCGAGGTGGGACCGGATTTCCCGCTCATTCTGCGCTGGTCACAGTGGAAGCAGCAGGATTTCACCGCGCGTCTGGCCTCGACGCCGCAGTTGCTGGAGGCCTTTTTGCAGCCACTGATCGACGCGGGTGTCGATGCGTTTCATTGCAGTCAGCGGCGGTTCTGGGAGCCCGAGTTCGATGACTCTGATATGAATCTGGCCGGATGGGTGAAGAAGCTCACCGGGATGCCCACGATTACGGTAGGGAGCGTCAGCCTTGATCAGGACTTTGTGTCCCAGCCCAGCGAAGGCGACGGCGCAACCAGTGAGCCGGCCTCGATTGACCGTTTGCTGGAGATGATGGACCGCGGCGATTTCGATCTGGTGGCGGTCGGGCGTGCCCTCATCGCCAACCCGGATTGGCCCAAGGTGGTGCGTTCAGGCGATACGGCAGACCTGCAGCCCTACAACAAGGACCTGCTCGCCGAATTAGCCTGACAGACCAGAAAATTTTGCCTATATTGGCGGCTGTCACCAAGCTGTCACAGGTCGACTTCAAAATACGATTGTGAGCAGCGTTTTGGCGCGCTTCGCCTATCTTCTCACTTGCTTCTTTTTCCCAGGAGACTCGTTATGAAACATCCTCTTGCATCCTTTTTCGCGGGCCGCGTGCTCTCGAAGGCGGTTGCCGGTGCCACTTTGGTGGGCTTGGCAACAGCCGTTCCCGGCGTTTACGCGCAGGAAACCTCAGCGACGGTTCGCGGTGCGGTCAGCACCAGCAGTGGCGAGGCACTGGCCGGTGCCACGGTGATCGTGACCAGTAATGCGACCGGCGTGAGTAAAACCGTCACCACTGACGAAGGCGGCTATTACTCTGTGCGCGGGCTGCCGGCCGGTGTGGCCTACGACATCGTGGTCGACGCCAACGGTTGGCAAAAGGCCTCTACGGAGAGTCTGGCCTTACAGGTGGGTCAATCTGAAGTGATTAACTACCGTCTGGATGCCGAAGAAGAGGTCATCGTGATGGGTACGCGTGTTGCGGTGGACACCGCCGTGGGCCCCAATGCGGTATTTGATCTGGCGAGCCTTCAGGATTCCCCCTCTATCAACCGCAACATCAACGACATTATCCAGCAAGATCCTCGTCTTTATGTGGACCAGTCGAGAGGTGATGTTGACGCGGTGCAATGTAACGGTGCCAACCCGCGCTATAACAGTCTTACTGTTGATGGGGTTCGTCTGAATGACGGATTCGGCCTCAATAGCAACGGTTATCCCACCCAGCGTATGCCGTTCCCCTTTGACGCTATTTCTAGCGTTGCGGTCGAGCTGGCACCCATGGATGTGGTTTACGGCGGCTTCTCAGCTTGCAACATCAATGCCGTCACCAAGACCGGCAGTAACGAGTTCTTTGGCTCGGTATTTTTTGATTACGGCAGTGATTCGCTTCGAGGTGACAAGCTCGAAGGCGACAATATCGAATCCCAGGACTACGACGAGACCCGCTGGGGTATCGAGTTGGGTGGTGCGATCATCCCCGACAAACTGTTTTTCTACGGTGCCTATGAGAAGTACGACGGCGCGGATCTGAACAACCGCGGCGCGATCGGCACGGGTGCTGTGAACGAGGTCCCGGTGACGCAGGCCGAACTGGACGAAATCGCGCGCATCTCTCGAGAGGTTTACGGCTTTGAGCCGGGCCGCACCGCCTCTGAAGCCTTCGATTTCGAGGATGAAAAATATTTACTCAAAGCAGACTGGTATATCAACGACGCGCATCGCTTGTCGGCGACTTACATGTACAACGACTCTTTCAACTACACGCCCTCGGATGGCGATCTGGATGAGTTCGAATTTGATAAGCACTTTTACAAGCGCGGTGCTGAGCTCACCACTTACAACATCAATTTGTACTCTGACTGGAATGATCGTTTCTCCACCGAGATCCGATATTCCTTTAGTGACGTCGACTTCCTGCAGCAAGCGGTTGCGGGTAAGGACTTCGCGGAGTTCCGAGTCGAGCTCGACGAGGTAGACGTGTATCTCGGCCAGGACGACAGCCGCCAGGCAAACGCGCTGGACTGGGAGGTCGAGCAACTGGTGATTCGCGGTAACTACACCATTGGCAATCATTCGATTACCGGCGGCTTTGAGCGCGAAGACCTGAAGATGTACAACTTGTTCTACCAGCACGTCGATACCGAGATCCGCTTCGACGGCATCGAGAACTTTGCGGCGGGTCAGGCAGCTCGGGTCTACTACGGAAACGCCATCAGTAACGACGAGCGCGACGCCGCGGTTGAATGGGGCTACGCGGTGAATTCTGCTTACATACAAGACAAGTGGCAGATTACTGACCGGTTGGAGCTGACCTTGGGTGTTCGATACGACTGGTACGAGTCTAGCGACCAGCCCAACATTAATCCGGACTTTGTCGCCGACTACGGCTTTGCCAACAACGCGACGCTGGATAACCTCGACCTGATTTTGCCCCGCTTCGGTTTCACCTGGGATGCAACCGATGCGATCACGGTTCGCGGCGGCATCGGGTTGTTCTCGGGCGGTAATCCCAACGTCTGGTACTCGAACGTATTCTCCAACACCAATACCACGGCAGTACAAACACAGATCCGCGGTGTCGACCTGTTCGCGCAGGATTGGGTGAACTGCGAATCTACAGCGCCGACCTGTGGCCCCGGCTGGGGCGTGCCTCGCCAGCAAGCGGAACAAGTGGCCGCCGGCGATGGCAGCAACTTTGAAATCGTCTACCTGGACCCCGATTTTGAGGCGCCGACCGAGTGGAAGTACTCTCTGGGCATGACCTGGGAGTTCGGTAATGGTTATGTGTTGACGGCCGATGCGCTGATCACTCGCGGAGATGACACGGCGATCTACAAGCATGGTGATCTCGATTTCACGGGTGAGTACAACGACATGGGTTACCCCGTTTATGATTCGGCGCGCCTGCCCACCTTTGTGCTGACCAACAGCTCAAAGGGTAACGAATCCGAGTCGCTGGCCTTTAGCCTGTTCAAGACCTATGACAATGGCTGGGACATCCGAGTGGGCTACGCCTGGACAGACGCCAAGGATGTGAACCCGATGACTTCATCGGTTGCCTTCTCCAATTATGTAAACCGCACCTTCTACGATCCGGAAGAGGAAGTACTGTCCACTTCTAACTACAACATTGAGCATCGCTTTACCGGCGTATTCAATTACACCGCCAATTGGTTCGGCGAGTACCGAACGCGGTTCTCGATCTATGGCCAGGCGAGTTCGGGTGTGCCATACAGCACGGTGTTGGGAGGGGCCGCCGGGACCATTGGCGCTTACGGCTTTACACCTTACCTCGACTTTATTGAGCACGTGCTTGAGGAGCCTGGTACGCGAAACAACAACAACGGCAGCTGGTGGCGCAAGGTTGACATGCGCATCAGTCAGGAGTTCCCGGGCTTTGCGGATTCACATCGCGGCAGCGCCTACGTGGTCATCGACAACCTCACCAACCTGATCAACGACGACTGGGGTGTGATGTACAAGGCGAACTTCCCCTACGGCGTGACCCAGGATGACATTGACGATGGCCGCGCGGAGTCGCGCATTGGCGATGCGTCCTTGTGGGAGATTCGTGTCGGGTTTAACTATCGTTTCTAATCGTTAAGTGCTGACGAAAGGCGCCTTTGGGCGCCTTTTTTGTCATACGACTTTCCCTGACAAAAAGCGTGTTGTGGAGGCGTGCTTGCTCTACAGTAGCGCGCCGACTTGCCGTGATGGTGAACTTCAATGTTGAA
>JAAEZV010000180.1 GCA_018222695.1 Gammaproteobacteria bacterium | reverse complement strand
GAAGAGTTTGAAGACGACCCCTATATACAGTTGGCCGCGGGCGAGAGTCTGGCGTTTGCGACTGATGCAGGTGCCAAGACGCCTGTTGAGGTCTCGGCAGCGATTCTGGGTGCGTTGAAAGACAGAGCCGAGCCGCAGTTGAGCGGGCCCATCGCCGGTGCCGTGATCACCGTGCCCGCCTACTTTGACGATGCGCAACGCCAGGCCACCCGCCAAGCAGCGGAGCTGGCTGATATCAAAGTGCTGCGCTTACTGAATGAGCCTACTGCAGCGGCGGTGGCTTACGGTCTTGATGAGCAGGCTGAGGAATCATCCCTATTGGCAGTCTATGACCTCGGCGGGGGCACCTTTGATATCTCGCTGTTGCGCATGCGCGCGGGCTTGTTCGAGGTGCTTGCCACAGGGGGTGACAGTGCGCTGGGCGGTGATGATTTTGATCGCGCATTAGCGGCTCATTTGCTCGCTGAGCTGTCGATCGGTGAGCCCACAGTGATTCAACGACGGGTCGCGCTGTCACTCGCCCGGGACGCCAAAGAGCGCTTGAGTGACACGGCGTCGGTGGACCTGGATGTGAGCGGGCTGGATGTAGCCACCGGCGAGATCACGGTATCCCGATCGACTCTGGAAACGCTGCTTTCGCCCTATATCGAGCGCACCCTCGACGCCTGCCGGCAGGCTCTCATAGACGCCAGCGTCGATGCGGTCGATCGCGTGGTGTTGGTAGGGGGGTCGACTCGCACGCCGGCCGTGCGTCAGGCGGTCGCCGACTGCTTTGACCTGGAACCTCTCTGCAATCTTGATCCGGATCAGGTCGTGGCAATGGGCGCTGCTCGGCAGGCGGATATTCTGGTGGGTAACCGGCAGGGCGATGAAGCGCTGTTGCTCGACGTCATCCCGCTGTCACTCGGCCTCGAGACCTACGGCGGGCTGGTAGAGCGCATTGTCGACCGCAACAGCACGATCCCCGTTGCGCGGGCGCAGGAATTTACCACCGCCCGGGATGGCCAAACCGGGCTGGTCGTGCACGTGGTGCAGGGGGAGCGGGAACGCGTGGAGGACTGTCGTTCTCTGGCCCGTTTTGAGCTGACCGGTATTCCGCCAATGGTCGCGGGTGCTGCCCGTATTGAGGTCACGTTTCAGGTTGACGCGGATGGCATTCTCGCTGTTTCGGCGGTGGAGCAGCAAACCGGCGCCCGCAGCGAGATTGTGGTGAAGCCTGCCTTTGGTTTGGATGAAGCACAGATTACGAACATGCTGAAAGCAGGATACGAGCATGCCAGCGAGGACATGCTGGCGCGGAAGCTCGGTGAAGCCCGGGTCGAGGCCGAGGCCCTACTCGACGGCCTGCAGGCGGCGATGACAGCCGATGGCGATCTGCTGTCCGCTGACGAGACCGCCGCCTTGCAATCCGACATGCAAAGTCTCGAGAGCGTGATGGCGACGAACCAGCCCGATGATATTCGAGAAGCAACCGAGATCCTGGGCAAGGCGAGCGAGGTCTTTGCCGCGCGCCGCATGGATCGCAGTATTCAAAAAGCGCTTCAGGGCGTCGCGCTCTCAGAGCTTGAATCCGATGTCGCAGAGGAATCCACACCGTGACAGAAATCGTTGTAATCCCCCACCACGAGATCTGCCCCGAGGGGGCGGTGATCGAGGCCGAGCAAGGCGAAACCGTGTGCGAGGCGCTGCTGCGCAATGACATCGATATTGAGCACGCCTGTGAGATGTCCTGTGCCTGCACCACGTGCCACATCATTGTCCGCGAGGGCTTTGAGTCACTGGCGGAGGCCGATGAGTTGGAGGAGGACTACCTCGACAAAGCCTGGGGTCTGGAGCCTGAATCTCGGCTGTCGTGTCAGGCGCAGGTGAGTGACACCAATTTAGTGGTTGAAATCCCGCGCTACACCATTAACCACGCCTCGGAGCGGCACTGAATACGGTGCAATCCGGGTGGCATTGTTGCCATGACACTGCGGGGTAAAACGCCTTATACTCCGCGCCCGCGAGGCAGGTGCCTCGACTTCATCAGTAGAAATCGGAGAGCAACATGGCGGTGGAACGCACCTTATCGATTATCAAGCCCGATGCGGTAGGGAAAAACGTGATTGGTCAGATCATCAGTCGTTTTGAAGAGGCGGGATTGACCGTTGTGGCGGCAAAAATGCTGCATCTGAGCGATAACCTCGCCGGTGGTTTTTACGCCGAGCACAAAGAGCGTCCCTTCTACCCGGATCTCGTTAAGTTCATGACCTCAGGCCCCGTGGTTGTTCAAGTCCTCGAGGGAGAGGGTGCGATCTCCCGAAATCGCGAGCTGATGGGGGCAACTAATCCTCAGGAAGCTGACGCCGGCACCATCCGCGCCGATTTTGCCCAATCTATCGATGCCAACGCGGTGCACGGTTCGGATTCCCCCGCTTCTGCTGAGCGCGAAATTGCCTACTTCTTTGCCTCAAGCGAGATCTGCCCACGCTGAGGCATGGCCGGCTCTGATGCCATGACCGCAGCAGACCAGCTCATCGCCACCACACCGGTAACCGATCGGGTCAACCTGCTGGGTTTGACCCGGCAACAGCTCGAAACCTTCTTCACTGATCTCGGCGAGAAGCGATTCCGCGCCCAGCAGGTCATGAAGTGGATTCATCATCGTGGCGTGCGCGACTTTGAAGAGATGACAGATCTCAGTCAGTCACTTCGAACGCAGCTAGGCGAAATAGCCGAAATCACGCCGCCGAACATCGCCGAGCAGCACGACTCACAGGATGGCACTCGAAAGTGGGCCATCGCGGTCGACGGCGGTAGTCTGGTCGAGGCGGTTCTGATACCCGAGGGTGATCGCGCCACGCTGTGTGTGTCCTCTCAGGTGGGCTGCAGCCTCGACTGCACCTTTTGTTCCACCGGAAAGCAAGGCTTCCAGCGCGATTTGACTGCGGCCGAGATCATCGGTCAGGTGTGGCTGGCCATTAATTCCTACGACGCCTGGCAGTCCGGCAAAGGCCGGGTGGTGACCAATGTGGTCATGATGGGCATGGGCGAGCCGCTCCTGAACTTTGATAACGTCGTGTCTGCCATGAGCCTGATGTGTGACGATCTGGCCTACGGGCTCTCCAAGCGCAAGGTCACGCTGTCGACATCTGGGGTAGTGCCCAATCTGGATCGACTCGCTGAGTGGGCAGATGTCAGTTTGGCGGTTTCACTCCATGCGCCCAATGATGCGCTGCGTGATCAAATCGTGCCCATTAATCGGAAATATCCAATCGCCCGATTGTTGGCCTCAGCCAGGGCTTACCTGGACGCGCAAACTGACAAAAAACGGGTCGTCACCATTGAGTACACCCTGCTCGCGGGGGTCAACGACAGCGTCGAGCAGGCGAGAGAACTCGCCGCGCTGCTGAAGGACTATCCCTGCAAGATCAACCTCATCCCCTTTAACGACTTCCCCAATTCGGGTTATCAACGCCCTAGCGGCAATGCGGTCAGTCGGTTTTGGCAGGTGCTGACCGACGCCGGCTTTGTGGTGACAGTGCGCACCACCCGGGGCGATGACATTGACGCGGCCTGCGGCCAGCTGGTGGGCGAAGTCGTAGACCGAACCCGGCGTGCAGAGCGTCACCGGGCTGGACGCGGCGATCATAGCCTGTTGGAATCAGGTTGATGAAAGTGGACGACGTGCGACAGAACCCGTCACAGTGTGGTTTCCGTATGAGCCGGTTGGCGGAGCGCTGCCGGCTCAGCCTGTTGCGCGGCGGTGCGCTCATGATTCTGCTGGGTCTGATGGCCGGTTGTGTTACTGAGTACAGCGGTGGGACACAGATGTCCTCTGACCCCGACGCTACGCTGGACAAGCGTGTGGCACTCGCCCGGCAATATATCGGTGTGGGTGACTGGGAAAACGCCAAGCGCAATCTCGAATTGGCCCGGGAGGTGGATCCCGAGAATGCCGAGGTCTTCGAGGCCTTCGCGCTGGTGTACCAGAGCACCGGCGAGTTCGAGATGGCAGAGAATCAATTCCGCGCTGCGCTCAAGGCAGAACCGACCCTATCCAGAGCGCGCAACAATTACGCGGCTTTTCTGTACTCCCAAGGGCGCTATATCGAGGCTGAGCGCGAGTTTTATCGCGTGACGGAAGATACACTCTACAGCGGTCGCCCCATGGCGTTTGTGAATTTGGGGCTGTCTCGGCTGCAGTTAGAGGACAACGGGGGTGCCGAGGCGGCTTTTACCCGGGCCCTGTCGATGGATCGACGGAATCTGGTGGCGCTTTTAGAGATGGGATTTCTGCGTCTTGAAGCGGGTGATACTAATGAAGCCGCGCGGTATCATGGCGCCTACAGGACGGTCTCTCCACAGC
>JAAEZV010000179.1 GCA_018222695.1 Gammaproteobacteria bacterium | reverse complement strand
CGATGCTCGACATGCTCAAGCCCAGTCCTTTTTGTGGCACGGTTTTGAACTGTACTTTTATTTTTTCGGATGCCAGATTCGCGGTCGCATCCGCCAGCACCTTCACGTTGGGAGTGTCGACCACAACCGCGGGCTTGCCGTGCAGTCTGCCTTGACTCAGCACGCTGAAAGCAGCCGCGCAGTTAACTTGGGTGCTTTCCTCTTCTTCCTGAAGGGGGTCCAGTGCTTTGGAAAGCTCCTGCGTAAAACTGTTGGTCACGCGATCGAGACCGGCGTTGAGCACGATGCCCTTGCTCATGGTCATGTTGATATAACCGTCCAGCGATGCCGCGAGTTCGCGCGTCGTTTGGCCCTTTCCATAGAGCTTCAACCGAATATCGTAGGGAGGGAGCGCGGTGACGTCTTCACCTGGTGCTTTGGGAATGCCTAGTGTCAGCTCGCTACCCTCCAGCAGCATGCTGAGTTCCGGCACGCCCTCAGCGTCCGGTATCAATGTGCCGGTCAGCTTCGCCACCCCGCCGCGTTCGTTTTCGGCGCTCGCTGAGGTTACCCGGATCCCTTCTCTACCAAGGTCGATGCGCGTGAGCACGTTGACGACGGGCCGGGCAAGCCCGTTTAGTTCGCGGATTGAGACGGTTGTGTTGGCCTGAAAAGCCCTGAGCACCTCGTGTGTCAGTGGAAATTCCGGGATCAAACGAGGGGGAGCGCTTTCTGCGTTCAAATCAGCGCTCTCTGTGTCTGATAGTGGCTGTTCAGCGGTCTCCAATAGGGCCAACCATGGAGATATATCGAGGCGGTTACTGTCCACGTTGAGGATGATCTCGGGTGCGGACGGGTTATTGGCCTGACCGGTAGCCGACAGATCACTGTCTCCCGATCGGAGATCGAGCTGCTCAACCACTAAAGCGCCGGCGCGGGAATCCATGTCGACAAGGACTTGCAGATCCTGATCTGGCAATGACAGGTCAAACAATTCGTTGAAGGCGGTGAGGTTGGCGATGCGGATATCACTGGTGATATGACTGTCAATGAACTCATCGCCATCCAGCTCCAGATTACCTGAGCCTCTGACAAAGGCCTGCGAAGATTCAAGTTGAAATGTCTCGACCGACCACAGGTCTTCGGTGATTTCCCCGCTGGCTCTTAATGCGATAGGTATGGAAAAAGCAGTCGCCACAATATCGTTCTCGGGCGCGTAGTGGTTTAAATCGGGCGTGGTGGACTTTAGATCAAACTTTAGAGTGCTCGCCGCGAGATCAATCAGTAGATCGCCGGATACATCGGTGGGTCCATAGCTCAGTATACCGTCGCTGATATTGATATAGCCCTCCCGCCACGAGGCTTGACCCTGAAACGCCACAGGCTTCTCAAAATGTGCGGGGACGTCAATCTGTGTCAGGAGTGGCTGTAATGCCGGAGCAGACAGTCGCCAGTTGCCAGACAGAGAGGGGCTCTCGTCCCGCAGGGTGACGCTGCCAGTGAATTGGCCAGTGCCGGCCTGTGTGGAAATGGCTCCCTGCTTAATTTCGAATTGCTTTGATACCGGATGAGCCAGTACCCCCGTAATCTCTACGGGCAGGGAGGGAATCACCTCGGGCGCATCTAACCATGGGGAAAGTGTGCTGTTGAGATTGGGGGAGTTCACGGATAGCTGGACCAGCGTGTCATGTTTTTTGGTGTCCCAACCTAAGAGTCCGTTTGCCGTTATGGCATCCTCTCCCATGGCAACCTGTAGCCCGCTCAACAGCACTGTGTCGGCATCCTCGATGGCAAATTGACCCTCGAAGGCGGCGGGGGGGAGCGTTGGCGCGTCCTCCATAAAAAGGCTCAAGAATCGCTCCGGGCGGGAAATCTGCCCCTGCATCCGCATGGTTGACCCCAGCATGCTCTCACCCGGCTCGAGTCGCCCACCGATATCCAGTGAGAACAGATCAGACTGACTACTTACCACCAGGTCTGCGCCCGTGCCTTCTCCTGTGAGGGAAACTATGCCGGTAAACGGCCCGCTTAGTTCGGAGGGCAGGTTAAGGACCGAGGACCAGACGCTCAAAGAGGGGATGTCCACGGTGCCCGATAGTCTGCCGGTACCGGGTGATCGAAAATCGGCGACGGTGCCGGTCAGTTCCAGATCCATGACATCGCTGATGAGCCGCAAGGTGGACACCTCAACCTGCCTGCCTTCTCGCGACGTCTTCAGATCAATTTCAAAAGGCGTTTCAGGCCAATTCGCCTGACCACCCAGTGCGCCGAGGTGCGCGAGGTTAGGCCCGGTTGCGACCAGATCAAGCTGTGCTGAAGAGAGGGTGAGCGGGTCGTCGCTGAGTGCGGTGCCAAAGATGCTGAATTCACCGAATACGGCATCCAGATCGAGATGCGCGGTCGCCGCTTGCTGGCTCAGACGGAAGTTAATGTCGACCGGTCCGTCATCGATGAGGGGCAGTGACAGGGTCTCCAGCAGTTCATTGGCGCTGTCGGTGTGCAGTGTCAATGCAAGCTGCGACTGCTCCAATTGATCCAGCGCCTCCAGATGTCCAGTGGCCTGAAACTGCGCGCGACCGATCTGACCGCGCCAATCCACATCCCACTTGGCGATAGTGAGCAGCGAATCGACTCCCTCGATAAGAAGGGTGGTCTCAAAGGGTCGTTCGTTGAGGATGCCTGTGCCCGAAGCCTCCGTCGTATCAACCTTCATGAGGCCATCAAAACGGTCGATAGAGAGCGTGCGGCGCAGATCTGTCCGGGCGCTGTGTACGTTGATGAATGATTCCGTGACGTGCGCCTCGGTGATCCGCAGTGCGATCTCTGATGTGTCGTCAGTTTGTGCCGGATTCTCTTCCTCAAAGGTGGGCCAGTTGCCCTCTCCTTGATCATCGACTTCCAGATTCAGCGTGGCGCCGTCGATGCGGACGAGTTCGATATCGACGAGCTTGTCGAATAGCGCGGACAAGGCCAGCTGCACCTCAACGAACTCGGCCTGCGCCAGTGGAACAGCTTCTGGGTCGATGCCCAATATCTTGACGTCAGAGGCAGAAGCCGTCACCGATCGGCCAAGCCGCACACTCATCTCACCTTCTACGCGTACCTCGCGCTGCAGGTAATGACCGGCGACTCTTTCATATAGGGGCTTTAGGGCGCCAAGATCAAAGACGAGGGCGGCACCTGCCAGTAGCAAGAGCCCCAGTCCCAGACCAAACATCGTGTACCCGATAAAGCGCATGGCATCCCTCATCATCGCGAGTCGTTATAACATGGGGATCAGGGGCGGCAAGCCCTGCAATCACGGGCTGACAGCTCAAAAGAGTGAGCAACAATCTGATATGAACTTTATCTCTGATAATCAGGCCGGTGCTCATCCCGCCGTATTGGCGGCGATCTCAGACGCCGCATCAGGGCTGGCAGAGGGATACGGCGAGGACGCGCTGACTGCGGCCGCCGAATCCGCGGTTCGCGATGTCTTTGAAACTGACTGTGCGGTCTTCTTCGTGACTACCGGTACCGCCGCCAACGCACTCGCGATGAGTGCCTTATGCCCACCCTGGGGTGCGATTTACTGTCACGAGGGCGCCCATATCCAGAATGATGAGAACACCGCGGTTGAGCTCTACACCGGCGGCGCGCGGATGGTGGGTATCGCGGGAGAGGGTGGTAAACCGGATGTGGCGTTAATGCGCTCGCATATGGAGATTGCCACGGTTCACGGCGTGCACAACGCCAAGCCAGGTGCCATTAGTCTCTCCAACGTGACGGAGTCGGGTACCGTTTATCGCCCGGAAGAGGTCGCCAGCTACCGACAGCTCGCCGATGAGTTTCAGTTGAATCTGCATATGGACGGCGCGCGCTTCGCCAACGCGGTGGTGGCCTCAGGTGTGAACCCTGCCGATATCACCTGGCGGGCAGGTGTGGACTGTCTCAGCTTTGGGCTCACCAAAAACGGTGGTATCGCCACAGAGGCCGTGGTGATGTTCAACCAAGCCTTGGCCGAGGATTTTGCCTACCGGCGCAAACGGGCCGGGCATCTTTGGTCCAAGCAGCGATTTGTGGCAGCGCAGTGGCTCGCGCTCTTGGAAAATGACTTATGGCTGGATAATGCTCGCCATGCCAACGCGATGGCGGGGCAGCTGGCGGCGGGCTTCGCTGCGCACGGTGCGATCCGACTGCCTTGGCCGGTGGATGCCAACGAGT
The DNA here is from genome assembly GCA_018222695.1 of Gammaproteobacteria bacterium. Taxonomy (GTDB): domain Bacteria; phylum Pseudomonadota; class Gammaproteobacteria; order Pseudomonadales; family Halieaceae; genus Luminiphilus. The sequence continues at coordinate 182 of JAAEZV010000179.1, read as the reverse complement.
TGTTTCCAGTGATTCCCGAGGCGTTACGTGGGCGACTGCGAGACGCGGGTTTGGTGTTTTACGACTGGCCCCAGGAAGCGGACATGACCCGCTTCGTGACTCATTTTGGCACGGACCCTGCCGAGCTCGCCCGGGCGGTCGAGGTGATCGCCACCTGTCAGTGATCGGGTGCGAGTAGTGCC